>JAAYYY010000687.1 GCA_012515125.1 Chloroflexota bacterium | reverse complement strand
CTCCTGGTAGCAGCGGAACAGCTCGATGATGAAATGCAGCCGGTCGGGCAGATCGGCCCAATCCACGGCGCCCGACGCAACGGTGTTCTCCGGCGTGGGATCGTATTGGGCCAGCCATTTCCGCAGCTCCGGGTTGGCGATCTGGGCAAGCGACTCAGGATAGCGAGCCTGCAGGTCTTGACCCAGGGCAATCTGCACACCCGAGGGCAACGAGATGGTCATCATCACCTCGGTCAACGTCTGTCGCAGATGGGTCTGGAGCGTGGTTTTCAGCCGCGACACAGCCACGTCCAGCCGGGTTGGCCGGCCGAGCAGCCGCCGCAGCTCCATGTAGGCGACGGAGAGCCAGCTTGACGAGGGAACGAGCAGGCCGACGAGCGCGCGCGTTAGCCGCAACGAGTTGAGATAACCGGCGTCGAGACTCTCGGCAATTTCCGGCTGCAGGCGCGTTTGCTCGTGGAAGCCGATCTCGACGTTCGCCAGGAGGATCCATTCGGCGCGCGCCTTGGCATCCTCTATATGCAGCGCCGTGGCGTAATGGGTGAAGGCCTGCTGCAGATTCCCCTGTCCCTCGGGAGGCGCTCCCGGTCTCAGGCCCGCGCAGAACCGGGCCGTCTGTTCCTCGTCAGGGGCGCCGTCTTGCAGGCAGCTCTGGATGAAGCGCGCAAATTCGTAGCCGATCTCCTCGAAGACCTTCTTGTTGCCCCGGCCCACGGCGTCGCTCGCCCGCTCCAGTGCGGTCGTGTACCGGCGCGGGTCGAGCAGCTGCTCCTGTCCCCCTGCAGCAGGCTCGCCGTCACCGCCCGGCGCGGCTGCCATCTCCTGGGCCGCCTCCCGAGCCGCGAGCGACGCCCTAAGCCGCCGTTCGAGCAGCCGGGCCAGATCCTCTTTGCGAATCGTCTGCCCGGCCTGCTTCGACGCCCACGTCGCGAAGGTACACCAGTTGGCTCTCGGTCCGGTGTGTGCCGCGAGCGCCGCCGACAGCTCGTGGTAACATTGGGTGATCTGCAGGTTGCGGATCGCCGGGTCCTCGATAGCCGCAATCCGCTGCACGTCCTCAGGCGTTGGAATAATCATGCTTGACAGCGCCGCTTCTGGTAACTCGATCTCTACCGCACCACAGTAGTGGAAGATTATCGCCCAAAGGTGCCGGCTTGACCGCAACAGCCACGCTACTTTGTGCTATAACGCCTCCTGCTCAAACAAATGCTCGAATATGGAGAGCCGTATGGACATCGTTCTGGAAGCCCAGGCGCCCTTCTCGCTGCCCGCCGTGGTCCGCTCGCACGGCTGGGTGCAGCTCGCCCCCTTCTCGTCCAGCGATCCCTATCACGACTTTCGCTACGTGGACCGGCTGCAGTCCGGTCGCGTGGTGACGTGGGATGTACAGCCGTGCGACGGCGGCGCGCTGCTCAGCGTGGGCGGCGAGCTATCGTCGGCCGAACAACGCGAGACAGAGGATAAGGCGCGCTGGGTGCTGGGGCTGGATCAGGATCTGGCCCCCTTTTACGACGTCGCCCGCCAGGAACCCAGGCTGGCGAAGGTGGTGGAGAACGCCGCCGGTCGTATCCTGCGCTCGCCCACCCTGTTTGAGGATACCGTAAAGACCATCCTGACGACGAACACGGCCTGGATCGGGACCATCCGTATGGTGCGGTCGCTGGTCGATCTCTATGGCGAGCCATCTCCCGAGG
>JAAYYY010000686.1 GCA_012515125.1 Chloroflexota bacterium | reverse complement strand
CGTTCGCTTCTCCCCGTTGCCGCCAACCAGAATCGGCAGTCTGTCGGCTCGCTGGGGGCGGGGCAGAAGAATCGCGTCGTGCAGCGTGTAATAGTCGCCGGAAAAGCTCA
The DNA here is from genome assembly GCA_012515125.1 of Chloroflexota bacterium. GTDB lineage: Bacteria > Chloroflexota > Anaerolineae > Promineifilales > Promineifilaceae > JAAYYY01. The sequence goes on along the minus strand of JAAYYY010000686.1, from coordinate 3,409 downwards.
CCGGCTCGTCGCTGCGCAGCAGCCGGATGACAACCTGCAGCCCCTCTTCAAAACGATCCATTCGCGCCGGTCGCTCCAGTAACTGGTGGCCAAAGTTGTGGTGCTCCCGCTCCTGCCAGCCGGCGCCCAGGCCCAGGATAAGCCGTCCCTCAGAAAGATCGTCCACCGCAGCGGCCATCCGCGCTGTCATCGTCGGCTCGCGAAAGCTGAACGGCGTGACCAGCGGGCCGAATTCGATGCGCCGGGTGTTGCCGGCCAGCCAGGTGAGCGACGTCCACAGCTCCAGCGATTCCAGATCGGGAGGCCGGGCATTGGTATAGTGATCGGAGCGAAACAGTCCGGCGAAGCCCGCGTCCTCGACAGTTCGAGCAATGCGTTGCCAGCGGGGCCAGGTCAGGCCATTCTGACCCTCGATCATGATGGCAATATCAGTCATGGCTGCGGTAACCTCCAGAACCAAAAAAGCCCGTCGCATATGCGGCGAGCTTTCTATTTCTGCTCAAAATGACGGGGGTTAAGCTTCGGCTTTTTCCAGATGGGGCAGAAGCTCGGCGACGATGCGATCTTTGGGCATAGTGCCCGTAATGCGGGCCACGACCTCGCCGCCCTTAAAAAGCATGAGCGTGGGGATGCCGATAATGCCATAGCGGCCGGGGATCGTCGGGTTCTCGTCAACGTCCAGCTTGGCAACTTTCAGCTGCCCTTCGTACTCGTCGGCAATCGCTGCTACGTGGGGAGCAATGACGTGGCACGGACCACACCACTCGGCCCAGAAATCGACCAGCACAGGCATGTCCGATTCCAACACGTCCGTCTGGAACGCCTCGTCATTCACTTCAAAAGGTTTCGCCATCATAAACTCCTTCAATAGCTGGCGAATGCGCAAACCGCCAGCGTAATCGACCACTTCACTCCTCAGCCGGACCAGTTTCCCGTGAGTGTAACTCAGCAACGGGGCGTCAGGCAAACATTAGCGCCGGTCGGGCCATAGACAAGCGCCGCCGGCGCAATGCACATCATACCGATGTACTCTTGCAGTGTACTGCCTACCCGTTAGAATCATCTTAACTGTGTTGTGTTCTAATGGGAAGCCAACAGCACAGGAGGAAGCCCACTACAAATCGAGGAGAGAAACATTGAAGATTGCAATCCTGGGGGGAACGGGTCCGGAAGGACAGGGGCTGGGCATGCGTTGGGCGGCTGCCGGGCACGAAGTGTGGATCGGCTCGCGCCAGGCCGAGCGCGGCGCCCAGGTTGCCGGCGAATTGAATGCTCTGTTGCCGGCGAGCGCCCCACGCGTGCGTGGCGCCGGCAACCTCGAAGTGACGGAAGCGGCGGAAGTCGTCGTGATGTCGGTTCCCTACCAGGCGCAGCGGCCCACGCTGGAAACTGTGGCGCCGGCCCTGCGGGGCAAGCTGTTGATCAGCGTCGTCGTACCCCTCCAGCCGCCCAAAGTCAGCCACGTATGGGTTCCCCCGGCCGGCTCCGCCGCCCAGGAAGCGCAGCAGCAGCTCGGCGACAGCGTCCCGGTGGTCGCCGCCTTCCAGAACGTCTCAGCGGTTCTGCTCAAGGAGCTTGACCACGTCGTCGAGTGTGACGTGTTGATCTGCGGCGACGACAGGGCGGGCAAGGAGGTAGCGGCCCGGTTGTCGCGCGACGCCGGCCTGCGCGGCATCGACGCCGGACCGCTCCAGAACGCAGTCGTGGTCGAAGGACTGACGGCCATGCTGATCGGCATCAACAAGCGGGCGAAGATCAAACACGCCGGTATCCGGATTACGGGCCTGCCCGACGACTACTAGATGGATATGCGCGAGAGGGGCGACGGCGAGCCGAGCGGGGCGATTACCCTGCTGCCTGTTACGGGCCTTCCCGAGGTGCGTCCGGGGGATGATCTGGCGGCGCTGTTGCTGGCTGCCCTGGACGGGGCGTCGCTGCAGCTCCAGCCGGGCGACGTGCTGGCTCTGGCACAGAAGATTGTCTCCAAGGCGGAAGGGCGGATGGTCAACCTGGCCGACGTGACCCCCGGCGCAGAAGCGGAGCGGGTCGCCGCCGAGGTGAACAAGGACCCGCGACTGGTGGAGCTGGTTTTGCGCGAGAGCGAATCAATCTCGCGCATGCGGCGCGGGGTGCTCATCGTTCGCCACCGGCTCGGATTTACCAGCGCCAACGCCGGCATCGACCGCTCCAACGTGCCGCAGGGCGCCGGCGAAGAGGTCGTGCTGCTGCTGCCAGAAGATCCCGATCGCAGCGCGGCGGCGCTCCGGCAGGCGCTGGTCGAGCGAGCCGGCGTGGACGTGGCGATCGTGATTACCGACAGCCACGGGCGGCCGTTCCGGCAGGGCACGGTGGGCGTCGCCATCGGCGTCGCCGGCCTTCCCGCGCTCTGGGACCGGCGAGGCGAGCCGGATCGTCAGGGTTATCTCCTGCAGCACACGGAAGTGGGGCTTGCCGACGAGATTGCCGCCGCTGCCAGCATGGTCATGGGCCAGGCAGCCGAAGGTGTGCCGGCCGTTCTGGTACGCGGGCTGCGGCTCCCACCGGGCGACGGCCGGGCGCGTGACCTGTACCGGCCGCCGGAGCTGGACCTGTATCGGTAAAGGTGTTTTGCCTATGTCGCCAGCACCTCGCCGCACAATGAAGCAACGCAGTCTCTGGTCCGCTACCTGCCTGATAGGATTGTTTCTGATGATCATCCTGGCGGGATGCCAGTGGGACGTGCTGGCTGCTGAACCCCTGCCGACGCAGGCTGCGGCGGCGGCGCTCGACTGGGTTCCGCCGACGTGGACGCCGCAGCCGGGCGGGCCGGCGCTTGACGCCGGGCCTGCCTATGCCGCCATAACGCGCGCGCCGACGGCGACCCCCCGGCCGCTCCCGACGAGCACCCCCTATACGCCGCCGCCCACGTACACGCCAACCGCGACGAGCATGCCGACGATCACGGCGACGGTGGAGGCGCTGCCGCTCAGTGCATACAGCCTCGACGAGGTGGTGCCGCTGGAATCATTTCCCCGGCCTGCCGGCGACAATGGCTGGGGCATGCACTGGATCCCCACCGTGAAACAGGAGCCGGCCGTGGTGGATCGCTTCGTCGCCGAGCTGCAGCGCATGCACATCAGGTGGGTCGTTTTCCTCAACGACGGCACGCAGATCGGCGACAACGATTATCTGGTGGACCGGCTGGTCGCAGCCGGCATGATGCCGGTGATGCGCATCTACCGCAGCACAATCACGCCGCATGATGGGGATCTGGCAGCGCTGGTGCGCCACTATCGGGCGCGAGGCGTCACCTACTTCCAGCTCTACAACGAGCCTAACGTGAACGACGAGAACAAGCAGGGCTTTGCCAACCCGACCCACTACGCCGCCGTGTGGGCGGAGGCGGCGCGCACCGTCGTGGAAAATGGCG
>JAAYYY010000685.1 GCA_012515125.1 Chloroflexota bacterium | reverse complement strand
TGTTCCGCACGAAGGGTCTGGCCGGTTTCACCCTCTATCCGGATCGAGCTTACCTCGAAATCAGCGTGCAGCTCTACAACCGTACGGCGGTGCCGCAGACATTCCTCTGGTGGGCCAACCCGGCTGTTCACGTCAACGACGACTACCAATCCGTCTTCCCCCCAGACGTGCACGCCGTGATGGACCACGGCAAGCGCGATGTCTCCGACTTCCCTATTGCCACCGGAACCTACTATAAATTTGACTACTCGCCGGGAACGGACATCTCGCGCTACAAGAATATTCCCGTGCCCACGTCGTATATGGCCTACCATTCCGATTTCGACTTCCTGGGTTGCTACGACCACGGGAAAGAAGCGGGGATGCTGCATGTAGCCAATCACCATCTGGTGCCCGGCAAAAAGCAGTGGACGTGGGGCAATGGTGATTTCGGGCGAGCCTGGGACCGGCAGCTCACCGACGAAGACGGGCCGTATATCGAGCTGATGTGCGGGGCTTTCACCGACAACCAGCCAGACTTCTCCTGGCTGCAGCCCGGCGAGGAAAAGCGCTTCGTCCAGATCTTCATGCCCTATAAACGCATTGGCCCGCCGAAGAACGCCTCCCGCGATGTGGCGCTCAACCTGGAAGTAGACGGCGGACAGGCTTTCGTCGGCGTCTATGCCAGCTCGCCGCGGCAGGTGCGCGTGCTGCTCGAGGCGGCGGGCGACGTTCTGTTTGAGCGGCAGGCCAGCCTGAGTCCGGAGACGACGCTGACTGAGACCGTCACGCTGCCGGAACCGCTTCCGGCTCAGGCGCTGACGCTGCGTGTGCTCGATGGGGAGACAGAGCTGCTCTCCTTCACGCCTTTGCCTGACGACAAACCAGACATTCCGCCCCCTGCCCAGCCTGCTCGCCCACCGGCCGATATTGGCTCCAACAACGAGCTGTTCTTAAACGGCCTGCATCTGGAGCAATACCGGCACGCCACCTACGATCCCGAGCCTTACTATCTCGAAGCGCTGCGCCGCGACCCACTCGACAGCCGCTGCAACAACGCCTTGGGTCTGTTGAGCTATCGGCGCGGGCAGTTTGCCAGGGCCGAAGCGTACTTCCGCCGGGCCTGGGAAAGCCTCACCCGGCGCAATCCGAACCCCTATGATGGGGAGCCCAGCTACAACCTGGGTCTTGCCCTCGTCATGCAGGGTCGCGACGCTGAAGCCCGCGACGCCTTCTATAAGGCGACGTGGAACGCCGCCTGGCACAGTCCCGCCTATTTCGAATTGGCGCGCATCGCCGGACGCGGGCGCGATTGGACGGAAGCGCTGCGCCTGGCCGAGGAGTCATTGAGCGGGAACAGCCGCAACCACCGGGCACGCCACCTGCGCGTCGCGCTTCTGCGCCGTCTCGGTCGGGAGCCGGAGGCGTTGGCCGGGCTGGACGAAGGCCTGGCCCTCGACCCCCTCAATCTGGCGCTGCACGTCGAGCGCTTTCATCTGGCGGGGGATGACGGCTACCGCCGGCTGTTCCGCGACGACGCCCACAACTATGTCGAAATCGCCCTCGACTATGCCTGGGCCGGGCTTACGGCGGAAGCGACGATGCTCCTTGAAGAAGCGCCGCAGACAGACCCGATGGCCCGCTACACGCTCGGCTGGGTGGCGCTCCAGGAGGGGGACAAGGCGGCTGCGCAGGACCATTTTGCCAGGGCATCACAGATGCCGCCCGATTACTGCTTCCCCAACCGCCTCGAAGACGTGCTGGTGCTGCAGGCCGCAATCGACCATAACGCGCAAGACGCACGCGCCCCCTACTACCTCGGCAACTTCTGGTACGCGCACCGGCAGTACGAACAGGCCATCGCCGCCTGGGAGCGGGCCCACGAGCTGGACCCTACCTTCCCCACGGTCGCCCGGAATCTGGGGCTTGCCTACGTCAACAAGCGCCGGGACCTGGAGGCCGGGATGCGCGCCTATGAGCTGGCCTTTTCACTCGATCCCACAGACGCTCGCATCCTCTATGAGCTGGACCAGCTGGCGAAAAAGCTGGGCCGGCCCCCGCAAGAGCGCCTTGATTTCCTGGATGCCAACCGGCAACTGGTGCACCAACGCGACGACCTGACCGTCGAGCGTGTCCATCTGCTCAACCTGCTTGGGCGCCACGAAGAGGCGCTGGCTATCCTGGAACAACGCACCTTCCACCCCTGGGAAGGGGGCGAGGGCAAGGTCACCGGGCAATACGTCGCGGCTCTCCTGGCGTTAGCGCGCCAGCGACTGGACGCTGGTGAGGCGCGCGCAGCCGTTCAGCTACTCCGGCGGGCGCTCGTCTATCCAGAGAACCTGGGCGAAGGCAAGCTTGTCATCGCGCAGGAGAACGACATCCTCTACTACCTCGGGTTGGCCGCCGCCGCGTTGGGCCAGGACGAAGA
>JAAYYY010000684.1 GCA_012515125.1 Chloroflexota bacterium | reverse complement strand
TCTACCCGTTTTTGGTTGCTGCGGTGGCAACAACGGTTCTAGCCGTTCCCACTGCTTGTCTGTTAGTTCACCTCGTCTCATGCCCCTCAGTTTAGGCTATCGACGATGGTTTGCAAACACGCCCTAGGCAGGGCTTATCGCAATCCGATAGTTACAGGTAACGAAAAATGAAACAGAACAGGATTCACGCCTTACTCTTGCTCGTGCTGCTGGTTGCGCTGCTCGCCGCCTGCCGCACGGACGATCCTGTGGTAGAGCAGCCGACACCGATCACCGTAGAGACGCCCGTGGCGGGCGAGACGGCGACCGCGACGGCGACGCTGGCGCCCCCCACCCCAACGCTGCAGGCAACGGCAACCTCGACCACAGAACCGCCGACCGCTGAACCGACCGCCACGGCGACGACGGCGCCCCCCACGCCCACCAGCCAGCCCGCGCCGACGGCTACGGCCACCGCGCCGGCTACGGCTCCCGCCGGGACGCAGCGGATTAACTTTGCCCCCGGAGCCATCTCTGCGGTCGTCCAGGATGTCGTCAACCAGGGCGAGCAGGATCGTTACGTCCTCTGGGTCCGGCAGGGGCAGATGATCCAGCTCCGTCTCGCCAGCCTGGAAGAGAGCGGGACGCTGATGATCCTCGACCCGGCCGGCAACACACTCAACCCCGGCGGCGGCGGCCCGGGCACGATCTTTCAGGTCGAGCAGTGGAGCGGGCAGGCGCCCAGCAGCGGCGACTATACCATCGTCGTCTCGTCGGTGATGGGCAGCGCCACCTACCGGCTGGAGGTCGTTATCCCACCGGTGAGCACCGGCGGCGACACTGAGACGGAGCGCGTGCAGTTTGAGCCCGGCATGAGCGGCATCATCCTGCGCGGCAGCCTGCCCGAAGGGCTAAGCAAGAGCTACGTGCTGCGCGCCATGCAGGATCAGTGGATGTCGGTCACCGTCTCCGCGCCGGCCAACACACCGTTCCTGTCTATCAGCGGCGAGGACGGCACCGTCTTCGTGCGCTCGGCGCTCGGCCAGACAAGCTGGTACATCCCGGCCCTGCCGCGCACTCAGGATTACACGATCACCTTGCTGGCGGCGAACGGCCCGGCCGAATACACCCTGGACATCGGCCTCAATGCCCTTAGCGACCAGCCCACGCGCATTGAGTTCGCGCCCGGCACCAGCTCGGCCAACCTGATTGGCCGCCTTGCCGCCGGCGGCGACGCCGAGTACTACATCTTCCGCGCCCTCGCCGGGCAGACGGTCACCGTCAGCGGCGCGCCGGCCGGCATACCGCTTTTCATCTACCTGACGAGCGCCGACGGCAGCAGCTTCTTCGGCGGCGCCGAGTCGCTGACGGCCGAACTGACCGCCACGAGCGACTATGTTCTTACCATCGGCTCGCCGAATGCGGCCGGTACGGTTGACTTCAACCTGACACTGACGATCGAGTGATGATGAGTATCAGTGCGAGAGCGGCTTCCGGCCTGCGCCCGCACAGCAGGCGACCCCGGTCCCAGATAGTGGCCGGGGTCGCCTGGCTGCTGACCGTGGCCCTGGTGCTCGTCTCCTTCGTGCTGCGCCTGGGCAACAACGCGGCGTTGTTGAGCACTGTGTCCGGGCCAGAGCTGTTGATGGAGCTGCTCTTCTGGGAGATCTTGCTGCCGCTCGGCCCGATCGCCTATGCGACAGTAGGGGTGCTGATCGGCACACGCCGGCCGCGCAACGCCGCGGGCTGGCTCAGCCTGACCCTGGCGCTGGTCGTCGTCGTGCAGGACGTGGCCTGGCAATACGCGACCCGCGTGCTGGAGCTGCGCTTAAGTGATTGGCCCTACCCGGCGGTCGCGGCGCTGGTCTCCGAGGGCGCTTCCGTGCTCTTTCCAGTCGTCGCTGCGCTGCTGCTATCCCGCTTTCCGGATGATCCATTACCGTCGCGGCGCTGGCGCTTCCTCACCTGGCTGGCCCTGGGCGCCGGCCTCCTCCTGGTGCTCAGCGTCGTCCTGGGCCCGCAGCTGGCGGTCGGCCTTCACTCCTCCATAGCCAATCCACTTCCCTTCCTCACGACGGTTGAAACGGCCGAGCGGATCTGGCTGGCCGGCAATGTCCTGGCGATCGCCGCACTCGCCGGCTCTCTCATCTCCGTCGGCGCGCGCTGGCGCCGGGCAAGAGGTCAGGAACGGCAACAGATCAAGTGGCTGGCCTACGTCGGCGCCGTCATCCTCGCGTCCGGCGGCGCGGCGGCCCTCTATACGCTCTTTGTCTCGGAGAAGGACTATCCCACTGTGCTGCTCCTTGGCGTGGCGGTTGCCGGACTGACCGTCGGCGTGCCCGCAGCGATCGCCGTCGCCATCCTCCGCTACCGGCTATACAATATCGACACCGTCATTCGCCGCACCCTCGTCTACGCGCTATTGACGCTGACACTGATCGCTATCTATGCCGGAAGCGTCGTCCTTCTGCAGTGGCTCTTCCTTCTGGCAACGGGCCAGCAGAGCGACCTCGCCATCGTCGGCTCGACGGCGGCCATTGCTACCCTCTTTAACCCGGCGCGCCGCCGCATCCAGACCCTCATCGACCGGCGCTTCTACCGGCGCAGCTACAACGCCGCGCGCACGCTAACCCGCTTCGCAGTAGCCGCGCGTGATGAAGTCGATCTCGAACGGCTGGCGGCGGCGCTGCTGCAGGTCGTCGGCGAGACGATGCAGCCCACTACACTCTCGCTATGGCTCCCGGGCGGCCGGGCAGGGCGACGCCGGCAGGACCGTTGATAGAGTCTAGCAGTCAAGGAGGAAATCTGATGGAACAATTCGACCTCGTGGTCATCGGCGGCGGGCCTGCCGGAGTCACCGCCGCGCTGCGCGCCCGCGAGCTGGGCGCCTCGGTGGCCCTTGTGGAACGGGGCAAAATGGGCGGCACCTGCACTAACGATGGCTGCGCGCCCACACGCGTGCTGGCCAAAGCCGCCCGCCTCGTGCGTGACGCCCAGCAGTACGCGGACTACGGCCTCAGCCCGGCCACGCCGACCGTCGATCTGGCGGAGCTGATCTCGCGCACGCAGCATACCATTTACCGATTGCACGAGAAAAAGCAGCTCGTCCAGCATCTGGAAGAAGCCGACGTCTTCGTCTGGACCGAAGCCGGCCACGGGCGCTTTGTCGATCCTCACACTTTCGTCGTCGATGAAGGCCCCCGCCTCCGGGCCAAGCAGTTCATCATCGCCGCCGGAGGGCACGCCCGCCGCCTGCCCTTTCCCGGCGCCGAGCTGGCGCTGACGCACAGCGACGTCTGGTCGCTGCGCAAGCTGCCCGGTAGTGTGGTCATCGGCGGCGGCGCCGCAACGGGCTGCCAGCTCGCCTCTATCTTTGCCGCCTTCGGCGTGCAGGTTACGGTGATCGAGTCTGCCCCGAGCATTCTGGCCGTCGAGGACGAACAGACCAGCGCCTACATGACGCGGGCCTTTCGCCGGCGCGGCATCAGGATCGAACCCGGGTCGCGCGTCGAGCGCATCGAGAAGCTGCCAGAGGGGTTGCGCGTCTATTACGCCCAGAATGGCGAGACCCGCTCTGTAGACGCGGAAGCAGCCATTCTCGCCGTCGGCTGGGTGGGCAACGTCGAACATCTCGGTCTGGAGGCAGCCGGCGTGGAGCTGGATAAGTCGGGGAACTACATCCTCGTGGACGACAACCTGCGCACGACCGCCCCGCATATCTTCGCCGCCGGCGACATCACCGGACGGATGATGCTCGTGCAGAGTGCGGCCCATCAGGCCCGCGTTGCTGCCGAAAACGCCATCCTCGGCACCGAGCGCGACTACCGGCGCTACATCGTGCCCCACGGCGGCTTTACGAACCCCGAATATGGCAGCGTGGGGTTGACGGAGAAAGAAGCGCGCGCTGCCGAGGATATCGCCGTCGCAGTCGTACCCTACGCCGATCTGGACCGAGCTGTCATCGACAGCCGCACGGAAGGCTTCTGCAAGCTTATCGTCTCGCGCAGATCCCACCGCCTGCTTGGAGCCCACGTCGTCGGCGAGCAGGCGCTGGAGGTCGTGCAGGTGGTCGCAGCCGGCATGGCGGCGGATATGGACGTGCGCCAGCTCGCGGCGCTGGAGCTGGCTTACCCGACTTTCACCTCTATCGTCGGCCTTGCCGCCCGCCAGCTCGTGCGCGATCTCAAGCTCACGCCGCTGGCCCGCCAGTGGAGCACCCTGCGCCCCGTGACGGCGCGCGCCGCCGAATGGGAACGGAGCATAGAATAAGGCGAGCGCGAACGTCCTGATCCTCGTAACGATTAGCAGACGCACGCCCGCTACAATGGCGATATGGTTGATTTAGGCGATCTCTGGAAGCGAATCCGCAGCAGGCGGGACAGGGAGCTGAACGACGAGCAGG
>JAAYYY010000683.1 GCA_012515125.1 Chloroflexota bacterium | reverse complement strand
GCCGTTCTCCTCATGCTCACCGCCCTCTGCCAGGGGCGCGAGGTGATCATCAGCCGGGGCCAGCTTGTCGAGATTGGCGGGGGCTTCCGCGTGCCCGACGTGATGGCCCAATCCGGCGCGCGCCTGGTCGAGGTGGGCACAACCAACCGCACGCACCTGCGCGACTACGCCACCGCCATCACAGCCGATACTGCCGCCATTTTCGTCGCCCACCACTCTAACTTCAAGATGATCGGCTTCACCAGCGAGCCGCCCCTGGCTCACCTTGCCGCCCTGGCCCGTGAAAACGGACTCATGCTGCTCTACGATCAGGGCAGCGGCGCGCTGCTCGACACAACGCCTTTTGGCCTCGATCCCGAGCCAGGCGTTCTGCAGGGTCTGGAAGCTGGCGCCGACGTGGTCGCCTTCAGCGGCGACAAGCTCCTTGGCGGACCCCAGGCCGGTATTCTCGTCGGGCGGCAGGAGCTGATGGCGCCCATCGCCCGCCACCCGCTGGCTCGCGCCCTGCGCGCCGACAAGCTCACTCTGGCGGCCCTGTCTGTTACCTTGCTCGCTTATCTCGAAGACCGCGCCATCGTGGAGATCCCGGTCTGGCGCATGATTGCCCGTAATGCGGAGGAGCTCGCCGACGAGGCCGAGAGCTGGGCCGCCTCGCTGCGCGAGGCCGGTCTTGATGCCCGGACGGCGCCCGGCGAATCGACAGTCGGCGGCGGCAGCCTGCCCGGCGCGACCCTGCCTACGACACTCGTCGCCATTGCCCATCCCGCTCCTCACCAGCTTGCCGCCGCGCTGCGTACCCGCGCCAAGCCGCCCGTCGTTGCCCGTGTCGCCGGCGACCTGCTGCTTCTCGATCCGCGCACCGTTCTACCTGGCGAGGCGGGGCCGCTTCTCGACGCCGTGCGTTACTGCTTCGATACAGCCTTTCCCTGACGACCTGCCCGCGGGCGAAGGAGGTGCCATGAGCTACCCGTTGACCACTCCCGAAGATGGCGAGTTCTCCGAAATCGCCGCCGGCCGGAGACGCCTGGGCGAGTGGCTGAAGTCGCAGCCGGATAACTTCTTTGTCGCCGATCGCAATCTCCAGCGGCTGCTGGAGTTCTACTGGGGCCAAGACGGCTACCGCGAGCACCTGCCCCGCCTCTACGACTTTGGCCGCCTCTCCGCGACCATCGTCGATCTCGCCGCGCGCCTCTCTAACGACGTCGAGAACCTGCCCCGGCTCCACAATTACGACGGCCTTGGCAACCGGCTGGCGCAGGTAGACTACCACCCCGCCTACCACGAGGCCGGCCGGGCCATCTACAACTCCGGCGTTATTTCGGTTTACGCCGAGCCTGGAAACAACCTGCTCAGCCTGGCCCTCTTTTATCTTTCCTCCCTGAACGGCGAGGCCGGTCACAACTGCCCGGTGGCGATGTCCGCCGGCATGGTCAAGCTTCTGCAGGCCGAGGGCACGCTTGCCCTGCAGGAGCGTTTCCTGCCCCGCCTGCTCGATCCGGATTACGACCGGAACTATACGGCCGCCCAGTTCCTCACGGAGGTGCAGGGCGGCTCCGACGTCGGCGCGAATGCGACCATCGCTACTCCCCTGGACCCGGCGACGGAGGGCACCTGGCTGCTGAACGGCGAGAAATGGTTCACCTCCAACGTCACCGCCGACCTGGCCCTCGTTACCGCGCGCGTGCCGGGGCAGGGGGAGGGCACCTACGGCCTCGGCCTCTTCCTCGTACCGCGCGGCCTGGACGACGGGCGGCTCAACCATATGTACATCCGCCGCCTGAAGGACAAGCTGGGCACGCGCTCGCTGGCGACCGGCGAGATCGAGTTCCGCAACGCCGTGGCCTACCACATCGGCGACCTGGAACGCGGCTTCCGCAACATGATGACTTACGTCATCAACACGTCGCGCATCTTCAACGCCGTCGGCTGCTCGGCCAATGCGCGCCGGGCCTATATCGTCGCCTGGAGTTACGCCCGCCACCGCTTTGCTTTTGGCCAGCCTATCATCCATTTCCCGCTGGTGCAGGACATTCTGGCCAAGATGCGCAGCGATGCGACGGCTATCCTTT
>JAAYYY010000092.1 GCA_012515125.1 Chloroflexota bacterium | reverse complement strand
CGCCTGGGCAATCGCTTCTTTGCCGGCCTGCTCAGCTTGCTGACCAACCAGCATGTCACCGATAGCGCCAGCGGCATGCGCGTCTTCAAGCGCGAACTGCTGGACCGCATATACCCGCTGCCGGATGGCCTCAACCTGACGCCGGTGATGAGCACCCGCGCCATCCACGAAGGCGTGCGCATCGTCGAGGTGCCCATCCCCTACAGCGAACGGCTCGGCCGCTCCAAGCTCAGCGTCGTACACGATGGCTCCCTTTTCTTGCGCTCGATGATCTGGACTGTGCTGGCCTACAATCCGGTGCGCATTCTCGGCGCCATTGGCCTTGGTGGCGTCGCGTTAGGCGTACTGGCGGCGCTCGGCCTGCTGGTCGCTCGCCTGGGGGGACGGACGACGCTTTCGCCGCTGGAAGTCGCCGCCCTGTTTGTCGGCATGGTCGCGGGCGTCATCGGCATCAGCATCTTTTCCCTGGGAATCACCTTTAACTACCTCGTCTCGCTCTTCTACGAGCAGCCTATCCGTCAGGGGCTGTTCGGTCGCCCCGTCTTCAAGACCCCGCTGGAGTCCCATTTCTGGTGGCTGGGCGCTCTGGCCTTCCTCGCCGGCGGCGGCGTGGGCGTAGCCAGTCTGGCGCTCAGTCTGAACGGATGGGAGATGACCCGTCTGTGGCTCTACCTCTCTGGGAGCGCCATGCTCATGCTGGTCGGCGTCCAGCTCGTCGTCTTCTGGGTGCTGGCCCGCATCCTCGGCGAGCTGAGCCACCGGGGCAAAACGGCCGGGCACACTTTACCTGAATCTACTGCTCCGGCCGGCGTTGTCGGGGGCGCGTAAAGGGGGGGGGGCCGGGCCTACCGCAGGGCGTATAATCCATGTATCAGAACCATCGCCTGACCGTCACCATTTCAACTCTGCTACTTTTGCTCCTGCTCGTCATGTCGAGCATGCCGGAGAATACTGCTCTGTCGGCGCCACGCGCCCAGACGCTGCCCACCGCCGGCCCGTGCGACCCGGCGACGGCCCACGCGCGCGCCGGTGCCAACGTCCGCGAGGGGCCGGATCCGAATTACCGGCGCCTGGAGCAGCTGCGCGCTGGCGAGGTGCGGCCCGTGATCGGGCGCCACGCCGGCTTTCGCTGGTGGCAGATCGAGACGTCAGATGGAGGCGTAGGCTGGGTCTGGGACAGCGCCGTGACGGTCACCGGCGACGTTCTCGCCGTGCCTCTTGTCGAGGCGCCACCGCTCAATGGCAACGTTCCCCGTACGGACGCCGTCTGGGAGATGACGGGAGCACGGGTCTGTCTCCCTACACCCGCCCCAATGCCGTCCCTGCCGACCGCTACCCCAGATACGGCCGGCGTTGAGTGGGATTACGAAGACGAAGGATGGGCGCTGCCGCTGAACATCTCACAGGCCGGCGCTGCGGCGCAACCCCAGGTGGTTGCGCTGGGCCGCGACCTCTTGCTCCTGTGGGAGGATAGCTTTGACGGTTTTGCCTTCAGCCGCCGTGAGAACGGTCGCTGGTCGGAGCCGGTTGTCGGCGAATTCCCGTTCTTCACCCGCCGGTACGAGACCGGACTTGCCGCCGAGCAGCCCACACCGCGCTATACGCCGCAGCTCGTGGCCCGCACTCCCGACGACCTCTACGCCTTCTGGCGCGACGGCGACGACAACCTCTTTGTCAGCCACGTCGCCGCTGCTGCCTTTGGCAACTACGACGCATGGACGGCGCGCCAGCAGCTGGGGAGCCACGTAGCGGGCATGGCGGCAGCGGTCGGTGGTGACGGCACAATTCATCTGGCCTATCTACAGGCCGCCGACGTGGAGGGCGCGCCGGCCGGTATCTACGTACAGCGGCTTGAGGCCAACGCGGGCGCATGGTCGGCGCCGCAGCCGTTGCACCTCTCGGGTTACTACCGGTTGATTACCGCCGACACAGCCAATATCGAAGTCGCCGCCGCCGGGGATCACGTCTTCGTCGCCTGGAGCGAGGAGCCACAGGAGCGCCTCTGGCTGGCCCGTTCGACCGACGGGGCCGATAGCTGGGAAGATTTGCAGGAGCTCGACCGGCGCCGACCGGACGACAGCACGGCTGCCAGCGGGCCGGGCGCCGTCCGGCTGGTCGCTGCGGGCGACGAGCTGCACCTGAGCTGGCAGGCCGGGCACGAGGGCTCCGTCTGTGCCCAATACCACCAGTGGTCGCAGGACGGCGGTGCGACGTGGGAGACCACCGAGCGGCTGGAGAGCGCGGCGCCCGGTCTCGGCGGCGGCTGCCTACAGGACGTCTCACTGCTTGGCGATGGCGACGTCGTCTATCTGCTCGGCAGCACGGAGAACAACGCCTACCTCTACCTGTGGAACAATGGCCTCTGGACGGCAGCGCAGCCCCAACAGCCGCTTTCTGGCTTCACCCTGGAGGCCAGCGGCCGGCAGGTTACGCCCGGTTGTGGCCTAGACGCCATTGTCCACGATGGGCAGCTTGTCGTCGCTGCCTGCGGGCAGGCGGTCGGTCAGGACATCTGGCTGCTGAGTCAGGATCAACAGACCTATGCCGCGATGCTCGCGGTTACACCCGTCTGGAGCACCCCGGAGCCGCTTCTGGCCTCTGCCTCACCTGACGACACGACGCGGCAGGATATGGCCATTGTCTCTCCTCTTCTCGTCGAAGATGGCGAGGGCCGGCGGCACGCCTTCTGGGTGGAACGCCCGGCAACAGAGGCGATTCCTGCCGAGAGTGCCGGCGGGCGGCTGTATCATGCACTGTGGCAGAACGGCCTCTGGTCGCGCCCGCAGCCGCTCTTTGCCGAATCGGCCGTAGCCATGCCGGCAGTCGCCCTGACCAACGACGGTCGCCTGGTCCTGCTGTGGAGCGGCGGAGCCTCTGGCGAAATCACCTACAGCTGGGCCGCCGCCGCCCGGGCCGGCATCGCCTCAGAGTGGACGGAGCCGGCCCGGCTCCCGGCGCCGCGGAACGCCGGCAGCGCGCCGGCCATCGTGGTCGAACCGGCGTCCTCAAGACTCTATGCCGCCTACGCGATCCCACTCAACGAGGGCCGGGGCATCTACCTGACCAGCTCCCTGGGAGCCGAGAGCTGGCCTGAGGAAACGCTGGTGTTCGATGCTGCGGAAGCGGGCTGGGAACGGGTCGATCGGCCCCGGCTCGCCCTGGCCGGACCGGATGAGCTGCACTTGCTTTTCTGGCGGCGCAGCCTTCCGGGAACGGCGCTTGCGGCAGAACTCTACTATATGCGCTCCACCGATGGCGGCGCCACCTGGAGCGAGCCCGAAGCCATCAACAGCGGGGCAGCCCAGCCGGGCGCCGTCCTCTGGAGCGACCTAGTGGTTAGCGCCGGGCGGATGGTCCACGTCACGTGGCAGGAATGGGACGAGGCCAGCGGGACGCGCACGTTGTGGCACCGTCTCTCGCCGGACAACGGCATCAGCTGGGGCCCGGCCACTCGTATTGGCGCCCTTGGCACGGAGCCCGGCGCCGCGTTCTTGCTGAAGGACCCGGCAGAGGGCACCCACCTGGTCGGACTGAGCCACGAAATGGTCCCTGCCGGGAACGATCATTCTGGTGATTGGTCACTGGGGCACTGGCAGTGGGTTGACGAGAGGGAACGCTGGGAGGTGGGCGAGAGCCTGGAGATAAAGTGCACCGGGACCATTCACGGCCTGGCAGCGACCTTTACCACCGACGACCGGCTGGTTGCCCTGGTGGCGGAGCAGACCGGAGAGGAGAGCACGCAGCTCTTGTCTGCCGAACGTGCCGTTCTCTTGCCGACGGCACGGCCGGTCCCGCTGCCCACGCAGACTCCCACAGTACGGCCGACCGAGTCGTTGACGATCACGCCCACGCCTCGCCCGACGGAGATACCGGTGTTTCCGACAGACAGTGGAAGAAGCAATTCGCCCTTCAGCTCCCTGCCGATGGGTGGGTTTGGCGGGGTGGTTGCCGGCGCGGCTCTGGCCCTGATTGCGGCGGGCTTCATTGTCCTGGTAGCGATCGGTGTGGCCCGCAGGCTGCAAAGCAGGAGACCTTAGTCGTTAAGACAGATGACGACCCTTACGAGAGAACCCGGCGCTTTCAGCCATCAGAAAGAAATAGCGGAGGTCCCGACGACCATTATTGAGCCGTCCAGCGGATGGTTTTCCTTACAGCTCGACCGGTTGTGGAAATACCGGGAGCTGCTGTATTTCCTCGTCTGGCGGGATATCAAGGTTCGTTACAAGCAGGCGGCTTTGGGCGTCACCTGGATCGTGCTCCAACCCGTTGCTAGCATGGTTGTCTTCAGCCTGCTGTTCGGCGGTCTGCTGGACGTACCGAGCGGCGACGTGCCCTACCCCATTTTTGCCTATGCCGCTTTGCTCCCCTGGAACTACTTTTCATTTTCCCTGACTCGCGCGTCCACCAGCCTGGTCAACAACGCTCACCTGATCACCAAGGTTTACTTCCCGCGCCTCTTGATCCCAATCTCGGGCGTACTTGCCGGAGTCGTCGATTTTCTGGTTGCGTTTGCGGTCCTCTTCATCTTGATGGCCATTTACGGCATTGCCCCCACGGCGCGCATCGCCCTACTGCCTGCATTTTTGCTCCTGGCCCTGACGACCGCGCTGGGCTTCAGTCTCTGGCTCTCTGCCCTCAACGTTCGCTACCGCGACGTCCAGCAACTGGTCCCCTTCCTCGTCCAGATGTGGATGTATGCCACCCCGGTCGTTTACGGCAGCACGCTGATTCCCGAGCCCTTCCGCTGGCTGCTGGCCCTCAATCCCATGACGGGCGTGGTGGAAGGCTTTCGCTGGGCGTTATTGGGGAAACACCTGAGCGATGCGGCGCCATCCGGTCCGCTCTTTGCCGTATCCGTTGTGGTCGCCCTCGTCGCTCTCCTCAGCGGCGTAATCTTCTTCCGGCGCACAGAACGTGCCTTTGCGGATATTGTTTGACCATGAGCGACATCGCCATCTCTGTCGAGAATATCAGCAAGAGGTACCGTATTGGCCGTGCTCAACAGCGCCACGATACGCTGCGCGACGCCATCGTCGCCGGGCTGCAGGCGCCCCTTTCGCGATGGCGTTCGAACGGCCGGCACGCTGAGGACAATACCATCTGGGCGCTCAAGGATGTCTCTTTTGAGGTTGAGCAGGGCGAAGTAGTGGGCGTGATCGGGCGCAACGGAGCAGGTAAAAGCACGCTCCTCAAAATCCTGTCACAGATAACTGAGCCGACGAGCGGCCGGGCAGTCATTAACGGCCGGGTGGGTAGTCTGCTGGAGGTGGGTACCGGCTTCCACCCTGAGCTGACTGGACGCGAGAATATTTACCTGAACGGTGCGATTCTGGGCATGCGCCGAGATGAAATCAGGCGGCAGTTCGATGAGATCGTGGCTTTTTCAGAGATCGAAAAGTTTCTCGATACGCCCGTCAAGCGCTACAGCAGCGGCATGTACGTACGGCTGGCGTTTGCCGTTGCCGCGCATCTGGAGCCGGAGATATTG
>JAAYYY010000682.1 GCA_012515125.1 Chloroflexota bacterium | reverse complement strand
GTGTACGTTTTGTTGGCCTTGTTGATGGTGGCCGTTCTGTCGCTGGCGGCCTGCGCGCCAGCGGACTCGGGAGCGTCTGTAGACGCTGCCGAGGAGGTCCAGGCCGGGGAGCCGGCGCTGGTCGACGAGGAGGTCGGGGCGGAAGAAGCAGCAGCCGAAGCGGGAGATGGGTTTGCCTGGGATGAGGCCTATATCACCGAAGTGCCGCCGATTCTGATGCGGGAGCCGTACTTCGAGATATTCGGCCAATCGCAGGAGCCAGTTCCTTATTATTATGAAGAGGCGGTCAAACTGGCCGGTCACTCCTGCGGCGCCACGACCGGCGCATGGACGATTACGCGCAAGGCGCTCGAAGCGCTCTATCCAGACGGCGAAATTCCGGTGCGCGGGCAGATCGCCGTGGAAGCGCCGGGCGCGGAAGATGAATGGTTCGTCGGCGTCTTCGGCGAGATCATCACCTTCGTCACCGGCGCGGCGCCGAAGACGGGCTTCATCGGCGCCGAGTTCGGAAAGGCCAACGACCTCTTCGTCCGCCAGAATAAGATGGTCTATAGCGAAGAGCCCACCGGCGAGCAGCCGCCCATGCGGGAATGGATCTTCACCCGCCTGGACACGGGAGCGCGCGTTGGGGTCAGGTTCAATCTGGCTGTGATCACCCCACTGGCGACAGAGGAGCGTCAGGCCATGGGCGTCAAGATGGCAATGGGCCAGGCGACGCCGGAAGAAGCCGCCGATTACTACCAGTACTGGAACGACCGCGCCCGTTTTGTCCTGGAGAATGCCGATACGCTGGACGGCTTCTTCACCGTCACGGTTTACGAGTAAGGGCGATTGTGACGTGAGTTGAAGGGCGCCTACCCTCTCCATAGGCGCCCTTCAACGCCACTAGTCCGGGCAAATCGGCTGGTACTTGCCAAAAGCCAACTCTTTCCGGCCTGGTTTGTAGTAGTTTACACATTGAGGGGACCCAGTTGTGGACCCTTCACCGTTCAGGGGCGTGCGCGTGGGGCGCTGCACAGGCCAGAACGCGCACGACGGGAGGTAAAGATGCCCGAAATCACCGCAAAGAACCGCCGAATTATGTCCTGGATCGCCATCGTCATCGGCCTGCTGATGGCGGCTGTCGTCCCCTTTATCGTCCAGACCTCGCTGGAGCGTGTCCTGCGGGGGCTGATCGCGCACGTCGAAGCCGGCAATCCGGCGTTTGCCAGCGGCATCAAGCTCTTCGACCTCTTCTACCCCGTGTGGCGCGCGCTCATCTTCGTGGCCGGCGTGGCCCTGATCGTCATCTCGCGGGAAATCAAGAAGGGCGAGGTGTGGAGCTATCCGCTCTCCATGGCGCTGTTCGCGCTGCCCGGGATTGGGGGCATGTTCATGTTCCTACCCTATGTGAGCTGGGTGGATGGCTTTCCGCTGCCGATGATCATCTCCCTGATCGGCCTCGCCGGCTTCTGGAGCTTCATCCTCCTGCCGCAGGGAGAGAAAGCAGAGAAGCTGGCCCGGTTTGGCGCGCTGACCTTCATCGGCATGCTGACGACGCACGCCTTCACCATCGGCGTCGGTGCGCAGCGCACGATGATGACCCGTCCCGGCTACCCACTGTACCAGGATTTCACCTGGTGGCTGTTCAACTGGGTCGGCGAAGTGAACTGGGCGGCCGCAGTGCTGCTTTTCCTCTCCATCCCGCTGCTGGCTGTAGGCCGGCGCCGGGGCTGGTGGCTGGCCGTGATCGGTACGGTTGCCATCCTGGCCATCGACATCCCGACGCAGTTTTTCCGCACCAAAACGCTGGATTACCTGTATGGGGCCTTGCTGGGGGCCGGGGTGCTGGTCTTCACCATCGTCCCGTACTTCAAGCAGCGACTGCTGAACGAAGCGCGGGAAGAGACGGAACAGGCTTCGCTTGCCGGGGCTATGGATTGACATCCGGGAGACAACACATGAAAGGGAACTACAGATTAGGCGCGGCGCTGGCCGTGTTGGGGATCATCGCCGCGCTGCTCCACTTCTATCTCATGGCCGACATCTACGTGCTGAACATCGAGGGCAAGATTGCTGACGGCCGCCCGGACGAGGCGAACGCGGTGATGATTACCTTTGCGATGCTTGGCTGGCTGGGCGTGGGGGCCGGGGCTGTTTGGGGCGCCGTCCTCTACGGCTTCCTGAACCGGCTACCCTGGGCCTGGTTCTGGGGCACGGTAGCGGCAACGGCGCAGATGCTGGCGGGCTTCTTTCCGATGATCCCGCCTTCCAGCATCGGGCTGC
>JAAYYY010000681.1 GCA_012515125.1 Chloroflexota bacterium | reverse complement strand
TTTCACCATCGCAGTAGCCCTCTTCTTCTGGCGTCACATGGTTCACCCGCCCCGCCAGCCGCTCTGGGCCACGCCAATGGACGCCGGCCTGAGCTATGAAAACGTGGAGTTCCCGGCGCGGGACGGCCTACGGCTCTCCGGCTGGTTCATCCCCGCGGCCAACGCCCCGGCGGCAACGGTGATTGTGCTGCACACATGGGCAGGCAGCCGGCTCGGCGAAGACGCGACCAGCCTGCTGGCCAATATCAGCGGTGCCCTACCCATCGATCTGCTCCGCTTCGCCCACGCCCTGCATACGGCCGGCTATAACGTGCTGAGCTTTGATCTGCGCAACCACGGACAGAGCGCTGGCAGCGACGCGGTTACCTTTGGTCTCCAGGAGTCCCATGATCTGCTCGGCGCGCTTGACTGGCTTAGGCAGCGGGGCGACATCGACGGCGCCCGCGTCGGCGTCGTCGGCTTTTCCCTTGGCGCCAACACCCTCCTCTACGCGCTTCCGCAGACGACGAGTATCGACGCGGCGGTCGCCGTCCAGCCGACCAGCCCGAGCCTCTTTGCGCGCCGCTACGCCGCCGATCTGCTTGGCCCGCTGGGAACCCTCGCCCTGGCAGTAACGAGCGCTCTCTACAGCCTGAGCGCGCGCATTTCGCTAGACGCTGTCGAGCCGGTTTTCGCCGCTGCCGGCGCCGGTGCTACGCCCGTTCTCTATGTACAGAGTAAGGGAGATCGTTGGGGCAGCGTCAGCAACGTGGCGCACATGGCCTCGCAGACGCCGAACGCCACTCCCCCGCTCTTCGTGGATGGCAACCACCGCTACGCCGGCTACCGTTACGTCATCGATCATCCAGAAGTCGTGATCGACTTCTTCGGCCCCCTGCTCGCCAACTCCTGAGCCCCGCCCGAAAGCGAGCGAGATGCGACCTCACACGCCGCATCTCGCCCGTTCCATTCGTCATGAGCTAATCAGCCGGTACGAAGAAAGCGCCTGTGCCGTCGGGCGCGGCTGTATTCTGCCGGCGGAACTGGCTCTGGTAAAGGTTATAGTAGAAACCGCGCGCCTCCAGCAGAGATTGGTGCGTGCCGCGTTCCACAATCTTGCCGGCGTCCAGGACGAGAACCTGGTCGGCATTGCGGATGGTGCTCAGCCTATGGGCGATCACGAAGCTCGTCCGCTCCGCCAGCAGCTCGTCAAGCGCCTTCTGAATGGCCCGTTCCGTTCGGGTATCTACGCTGCTTGTGGCCTCGTCCAGAATGAGGATGCGGGGATCACCCAGGGTGACGCGGGCAATAGCCAGTAGCTGGCGCTGGCCCTGGCTCAGGCCCGCACCCCGCTCGCCCAGGACCGTCTGGTAGCCGTCGGGAAGACGTTCGATGAAGTCGTGAGCGTGGGCCAGCTTTGCCGCGGCGATCACCTCTTCTTCACTGGTCTCCGGCCGTCCATAACGGATGTTGTTCAGAACCGTGTCGCTGAACAGGAAAGTGTCCTGCAAAACCAGGCCAATCTGCTCGCGCAGGTTCCTGCGGGTCACGTCGCGCACGTCGTAGCCGTCGATGCGCACAGCTCCCTGGGTGACGTCGTAGAAGCGCGGTATCAGATTGATGATTGTCGTCTTGCCGGCCCCCGTTGGACCGACGATGGCGACTGTCTCACCCGGCCGGGCTTCCAGCGAGATGCCTTCCAGTACCGGCTCGTCTTCGTTGTATTCGGCCCAGACATCCTCAAAGACAACATGCCCTTTCACCTGTGGGATGGGCTGCGCGCCGGGCCGCTCTTCAATATCCGGTTGGGTTTCCAGAAACTCAAAGATGCGCTCGCTGCCGGCTACGGCGCTCTGGATATTCGTCCACATGACGGCGATCTGCTGTACCGGCACGTTGAACTGCTGCGTATAGCCGATGAACGTGATGATCAGGCCCAGCGAGATGGTTGTGCCAAGCAGAAGGCCGTCGCCGAGGATGACGTAGCCGCCGACGCCGGCGACGATAGCCATGCTCACATAGCTCAATGCTTCCAGCGTGGGGCCGAGGGCGCTGCTGTAGGCCTGGGCGCGGATATTGGCGTCACGGTTCGCCGCATTGCTCTCCCGGAACTGGGCGATGTTCTCGTCTTCGCGGTTGAACGCCTGCACCTCACGCACGGAAGAGATGCTCTCCTGGAGATCGGCGTTGACTTCGCCGATCTCGCGCCGCGCCTGGCGGAAGGCCTGCCGCGCCTTCTGCGAGAACCAGCGCGTGGCCACGATCATCAGCGGCAGCGTCACCAGACTGATGCCGGCATAGGGCGCGCTCTTGCTGACCATCCGGGCGATGATCCAGACGATGAGCAACGAGCCCTGCGCCACCTGGATAAGGCCAAAGCTGATTATCTGGTTGATTGTGTCGGTATCGTTTATCAGCCGGCTCATGATGTCGCCTGATTCGTGCCTGTCAAAGTAGCCCATCGTCAGCCGGTGAATCTGGCGGAAGATGTCGGCGCGCAGATCGCGGAGCAGGTGCTGGCCTGCCCAGGACATCAGGTAAAACGTGATTCCAGAGACGAAGGCGTTGGCGACGAAGAGACCGGCCATCAACAGGATAAGGCCACCCAGGCCGCGCAGCAATTGAGCCGTCGTCGCGGTGGGCGCAACATCGGCAAACCAGCAGTTGGTCGGGATGCCGCCGTCTGCGCCCTGCTCGCCGGCAAACTGCTGCAGAAGGTCGAGGTCGATCCCGCCGCCCGACAACGCTTCCTGGGCGACCACAGGACCGAGATAGCAGTCCACAGCCTGGCCCACCAGGTCGGGAATGAGGACCTGCATGTAGGTGCCGGCGACGATCAGCAAGGCCACAAAGAGCAGGGCCAGCTTATACGGCGCGAAGTACTGTCCCAACTTGGCCAGTGTTTGCCCGACATCTTTCGGTTTTGATGCTTCCCGGCCCAGCGCCTGTGCGTTATGATCAAACATGTTCGGTCTCCTCGGCTACGGAGTCGTCGACCGGAATAGGTGCTGCGTCCTGCTCGAGCTGCGAATGGTAGATTTCGGCGTAAATGGCGCTCTCTTCCATCAGCTCTTCGTGCGTGCCGCGGTCCACGATCCGCCCACCTTCCAGCACCAGGATCTGATCGGCATTGAGCACCGTGCTGATGCGCTGGGCAATGACAAAGCTCGTCCGTCCGGCCATCAGCCGGTCCAGCGCCTGCTGGATTTCATACTCTGTTTGCAGGTCCACACTGCTGGTCGAGTCGTCCAGGATCAGGA
>JAAYYY010000680.1 GCA_012515125.1 Chloroflexota bacterium | reverse complement strand
TGATGCGTTCACTCGGCGCGACGGCGCCGGCCTTGCCCAGCGCGCTGCTGGGGATCACCTGGGGCAGGGCCAGCAAAGCGCCGGCTTTCATTGCCGTCTTGAGGAATTGTCGCCGGCCCGGGCGGAGGGTCTCCTTGGGCAGGTTGTTGCGGGCTTTCGTCGTCACGCTCTTCATGTTGGTCCCTTCCCATTTCTGGCACTGACGATTTGCTGTGTCGAGACATGGCGATCCGGCGTGCCGCGGGCGTCCGGCGCAAACTCCGAACCCGCTCGGCATCGACAAGACAGCCTCTCGAAGCTGACGGACATGATAGAGCGTCCGGCCGCCGGCGGCAAGCTTTTGTGGAGGCCAATCCTGATTCGCCGTTTGCCGTGTGCCCGCAGGGGCATACCGCTTGTAGTGTGCCCGTGAGGGCATACAAATGCTGGCAGCCGGATGAATAGCATCTCACGACGCCACTACAAACGACGAACAGGGAACGGACGCTGCGGCGCAGTTGGGAAAAGGTACTACGATGATGGATGCGATGGAATCAGGCCTTGGGGCCATTCCCGGTGCGTTTGGGCCGACCCTGGTCTCCGGCCTTCGTGCGGGCTGTGTTCGGTTTGGTGTTGCGGGGCTTGGCCTTTTTGCGTGTCTGGGCGGGCTTCGCCTGCGTCGGCGTCTTCCTGGTGGCCTTGCGTTTGGTGTCGGATTCGGCTTCCTGGGGCAAGGTGGGCTTGGCCGGTTCGGCTTTGGCCGCCAGTTCGTCGCGAAGTTGGGCGATCAGCATGTCTTTCTCGCGCGACGCCTTCTCGCTCTCGTCGAGTCTGCGCTGCGTTTCGGTCAGTTGGCGCTGCGTTTCGGCAAGCTGAGCGGCTCGGGATGGAGACATGAGATCGACGTTCGGATCGAGGATGTACTTGAAGGCCTGGCCGGACCTGGCGACTATTCCGCGAAGATTCATGGCGTTCCCCTTCCTCCGGTTGCATCGTCATTGCGGCGGCGCCTCCCTTCGCCTCCCTGCACCGAGCGCGGCACCTCCTGTCCACCCATCCATAGTATACAAACCAATCGTGTGCAAGGCCCAACCCTTTCCCTGAGCCTGCGCTCGAAGGTTATCGGAAGCACGAGACGCTGTTGGCAGGAGCCGGCGGTTGAGTTTTCCCGCTTTGTCTGTTAGGCTGTGGCCGCCGTGTGCGAAGGCGCACGGCGCAGTGCCGACAGCCAGGAATAGCGATGCAGGCGATCTATCGACATCGATTCACCGTGGGACCAGACGCCATCGACGCCAACGGCCACGTCAACAACGTGGTGTACGTGCAGTGGATGCAGGACATGGCGGTGCGGCATGCCGATGCCGCCGGCTGCACGGACACGACGCGCCAAATCGGCGCCACGTGGGTGGCCCGATCGCACTGGATCGAATATCTCAATCCCGCTTTTGCCGGCGACGAGATCGAGGCCCTGACCTGGGTGGCCGGCTTCCGCAAGGTCCGCTCGCTGCGCCGTTACAGGTTCGTTCGGACGAGCGACAACGCGACCCTGGCCCAGGGCGAGACAGACTGGGTCTTCATGGACCTCCAGAGCGGC
>JAAYYY010000679.1 GCA_012515125.1 Chloroflexota bacterium | reverse complement strand
TCCTGATCCTGGACGACTCGACCAGCAGTGTGGACCTGCAAACAGAGTATGAAATCCAGCAGGCGCTGGACCGGCTGATGGCCGGACGGACGAGCTTTGTCATTGCCCAGCGCATCAGCACGGTGCTTAATGCCGACCAGATCCTCGTGTTGGAAGGTGGGCGGATCGTGGACCGTGGCACGCACGAAGAGTTGATGGAAGAGAGCGCGATTTACGCCGAAATCTACCATTCGCAGCTCGAGCAGGACGCAGCACCTATGCCGGCCGGCGACTCTGTAGCCGAGGAGACCGAACATGTTTGATCATAACGCACAGGCGCTGGGCCGGGAAGCATCAAAACCGAAGGATGTTGGGCAAACCCTGACCAAGTTGGGTCACTACTTCGCCCCGTATAAACTTGCCCTGCTCTTTGTGGCTCTTCTGATCGTCGCCGGTACCTACATGCAGGTCCTCATTCCCGACCTGACTGGCCAGGCTGTGGACTGCTATCTTGGTCCTGTGGTCGCCCAGGAAGCATGGTCGGGCGGCGGGCTCGACCTCGACCTGCTGCAGCAGTTTGCCGGCGAGCAGGGCGCAGATAGCGGCATCGCGACCAACTGCTGGTTCGCCGACGTCGCCCCAACCGCGACCACCGCTCAATTGCTGCGCGGCCTGGGTGGCCTCGTCCTGCTAATGGCTGGTCTCTTCGTCGCCAACTCCATCGTCTCAGGTATCACGTTTTACCTGATGTCCTGGGCGGGCCAGCACCTGCTCCGCGACCTGCGCGCCGACATCTTCCGCCAGATTCACCGGCTGACGATGGGCTACTTTGACAAGCACGAATCGGGTGACATTATGAGCCGGCTGATCAACGACACCGACACGATCAACCAGATTATCAGCTTTGGCTTTATCCAGGTGGCGCAGGGCTCGCTGCTCATCCTCTGGATCATCGCCCGGATGGTCAGCAAGAGCGCGCCCTATGCCGGCATCAGTCTGGTGACGCTACCGCTGATGATCGTCGCCACGCGCTGGTTCTCGCAGAAGGCGCGTCAAGCCTTCCGCCAGGCGCGGCGCGAGATCGGCGAAGTGAACGCCGATCTCCAGGAGAGCATCTCTTCCGTACGTGAGGTGCAGGCGTTCAACCGCGAAGACGAGAACATCGCCCAGTTCAGGGAGAGCAATGCGGCGAACCGCGACGCCAATATCCGCGCGCAGGCCTACAGCAGCGCCCTCGGCCCCACGCTGGAAGCGCTGAGCTATGTGAGCATGGCCATCGTCGCTGGCGTCGGCGGCTACGTCATCCTCGGCGACGGCCTTCTGTTTGGCACAACCATCTCGCTGGGCCTGATCATCACGTTCATCGCCTATACGCAGCAGTTCAACGTGCCGGTACAGCAGATCGCCGTGATGTGGACGAATATCCAGAGTGCCGTAGCCGGCAGCGAGCGTATCTTTGAGTTTCTGGAAACCCAGCCGGATATTGAAGAGCGGCCCGGCGCACTGCCCATCCCACAGGTGACCGGGCATGTCGTCTTTGAGGACGTCTGGGCCGAATACAACGAAGACGAGCCGGTACTCAAAGGCGTCTCGCTGGAAGCCCGGCCGGGTGAGACAGTCGCCATCGTCGGTCCAACGGGGGCCGGCAAGACGACGATCATCAACCTGATTCCGCGCTTCTATGACGTCACCCAGGGGGCTGTGCGCATCGACGGCTACGACGTGCGCGACGTGACCCGCAAGAGTCTGCGCGAGCAGATTGGCCTGGTTCTGCAGGACACCTTCCTATTCAGCGATACGGTGCTGAACAACATCCGTTACGGACGGCCGGGGGCCACTGAAGAAGAGGTAATCGCCGCGGCGAAGCTGGCCCACGCTCACGACTTTATCCAGCGTCTTCCCGACGGCTACCAGACGGTCTTGGGCGAGCGGGGTGCGGGCCTGAGCCAGGGCCAGCGCCAGCTACTGGCTATCGCCCGCGTCGCCCTGGGAGATCCCCGCATCCTCATTCTGGACGAGGCCACAAGCAGCGTAGATACCCGAACGGAACGGGCCATTCAGAGGGCGCTCGACGAGCTGCTGGCGGAGCGGACGAGCTTCGTCATCGCCCACAGGCTGAGCACCATCCGCAATGCCGACCAGGTTCTCGTCCTGGATGGCGGCAGGATTGTCGAACGCGGCACTCACCAATCCCTGCTGGAGGCGCGCGGTTTCTATTATAACCTCTACCAGAGCCAGTTCCGCCGGCAGGACACAGCCGCGCCCGACGGCGCAGGCGCTTTCTTCGTACCGGCTGATTAGATCATGACGCATGGAAGCGGCGAGATGCGACGTGTAAGGTCGCATCTCGCCGCTTGCTTTCGGGCGGGGCTCAGGAGTTGGCGAGCAGGGGGCCGAAGAAGTCGAGCACGACTTCTGGATGATCGACGACGTAACGATAACCAGCGTAGCGGTGGTTTCCGTCCACGAAGAGCGGGGGGGCGGCGTTCGGCGTCTGGGAGGCCATATGAGCCACGTTGCTGACGCTGCCCCAACGATCCCCCTTACTCTGTACATAGAGAACGGGCGTGGCACCGGCGCCGGTAGCGGCGAAGACCGGCTCGATAGCGTCGAGCGAAATGCGCGCGCTCAGACTGTAGAGGGCGCTCGTTACTGCCAGGGCGAGGGTTCCCAGCGGGCCAAGCAGATCGGCGGCATAGCGGCGCGCAAAGAGGCTCGGGCTGGTCGGCTGGACGGCGACCGCTGCGTCGATGCTCGTCGTCTGCGGCAGCGCGTAGAGGAGGGCGTTGGCGCCCAGGGAAAAGCCGACGACGCCGACACGGGCGCCGTCGATGTCGCCCCGCTGCTGGAGCCAGTCCAGCGCGCCGAGCAGATCATTGCACTCCTGGAGACCAAAGGTAACCGCTTCGCTGCCGGCGCTCTGGCCGTGGTTGCGCAGATCAAAGCTCAGCACGTTATAGCCGGCCGTATGCAGGGCATGGGCGAAGCGGAGCAGATCGATGGGTAGCGCACCGCTGATATTGGCCAACAGACTGGTCGCGTCTTCGCCAAGCCGGCTGCCTGCCCATGTGTGCAGCACAATCACCGTTGCCGCGGGGGCGCTGGCCGCGGGGATGAACCAGCCGGAGAGTCGCAGGCCGTCCCGCGCCGGAAATTCCACGTTTTCATAGCTCAGGCCGGCGTCCATCGGGGTGGCCCAGAGCGGTTGGCGGGGCGGGTGAACCATGTGACGCCAGAAGAAGAGGGCTACTGCGATGGTGAAACCGGCAACGAGGCCAAGCACCGTCAGGAATAGCCGGATGGCGCGGCGAAACAGATCCATGATCTTCCTCCTTGTCTTCCTCAAGCCGGCGGCAGCACGTGGCACAGTGGAACTGGCGCCGGTCAGTCGATCATTATAGCGCAGGGCGCGACGCCTGCCCTACCCAGACAACGGCGTGGCACACCGTGCGGCGGCTGGCGTAAGCCGGCTAGGGTGCGCCACTTCTACTCACCGTCGTCGTCGGCGGCGTCCAGCAACAGGCCCAGGCTTGCCGTCACCCGGCGGAACTCTTCCCAGTCGCCGCGCACCAGCGCCGCGAGGTCGCCCAGCCGCTCGCCGAGAAAGGGCCGTGTCCGGGGATTCGCCTGCAGGGTGTCGAGAATGGCCGCGTCGCGCACTCGCAGGATGACGGCCGGCTCGAGCTGCCC
>JAAYYY010000678.1 GCA_012515125.1 Chloroflexota bacterium | reverse complement strand
TTCCCGGTCTCCTGCGCAGCGAAGTAGGCCGCATCCGTGGCAAGCCCGGCGGCAACTCCCGCTTCCACCTGATGTACGAGCTTTACTTTGCCTCGGAGGAAGCTTTCCTGCGGGCGCTGGCCTCGGAGCCGGGCATCGCCCTCTTGGCCGCCCTCAAGCCGTGGGGAGAAGCGCGTCTGGTCACCTGGTTCTACGCCGAATCCTTTGCCGAACCGCCCTTCCCCGAATCCTGAGCCTGATTCTTGCCGCTTTTCGGGCTGATGCCTCACCCGGAGGATGAAGCGGCGGGAATAAAGAAGCGGTACACCAGCGGCGTGTAAATATAGACGGCCGGCGACAGGGTCGCGCCCAGCTCGCCGCCAAAGACGTAGAGCCGGGTCTCCACGACGGCAACGCCGGGCCGCTCCCAGGAGGTCGCCGCTCCCAGCATCGGGCTCTCCAGCTCCTGCCAGCTCTCCGCACCGGCCTGGTATAGCTCGCTATAAGCCAGATCCCCTTCTCCCTCGCCGCCGAACAGGTAGAGCTTGTTGAGCAGCGTGGCTGCTCCGGCGCCGGCGCGGGCCTGCAGCAGCGAGGGACAGCTCTGCCAGCTCTCCTGCACCGGGTTGTATCGCTCGCAGCTATCCAGCAGGCGATCGCCGTCGCGCCCCCCCACAATGTAGAACTCCCCGTCGATGATGCCGCCACTCGCCCCGCTGCGCGGCTGGTCCATCGGCGGCAAGGAGCGCCACTCCTGCCCGGCCGGATCGTAGACGTAGGCGTCCGCCAGAGCTTCCCCGTTCGCCTCGCCGCCGAAAAGATAGAGCAGGCCCCCTTCGTCGATCGCCACTGCCGAAGCCACCGGCCTCGGTAGCTCCGTCACCGGCCGCCAGCCATCATTCAGCGGGCTGTAGGCCTCGACGATCGTCGTCGCCTGCCCGTTCTCCCGGCGTCCGCCGACCACGTAAATCTCGCCCGCCAGTACGCCCGCCGTCGCATCGGTGACCGCCGTGAGCTTGGGGGCCGCTTCATACCACTGCCGTTCCGCGGTGTTGAACACATGGACGCTGTTGTCAACGCCCGCTTCGGTCTCGCCGCCTATCTGGTAGATATTCAGCCCCACGGTAGCCACGGCCATACCGGCCCGGCCGCCCGGCATGTCCCGGCTCTGCAGCCAGTTCTCGGCGATCTGTGTTTCTTCAAACAGCTCGGCGGTAGGCGGCGCGGTCGGCGAAGGCGACTCGGTCGCCGCTGCGGCATCCCAGAGCGGGCGGGCAAGAACGAGACCGCCCGCCACCACGACGATCACCAGAAGCCCGATCGCCAGCCAGACGAACGGCCGGCGGCGCGGCGTGGCCCGCAGCTCTGCAGGCGGTCTTTCAATCGCGTTCTCCGCCTCCGGCCCGGCGCCCATCTCATAACGCTCTGCAGCGGCCTCATCTCTATTCTCGCCGGCGCTGGTGGCTTCGTCGCCGTCAGCTTCAATGCCTGGAATCGATACGGCGCCTCGCTGTAGGGCGACCGTTGTCGCCTCGGTGCGCGTACTGACGCCCAGCTTGCTGTAGATGTTG
>JAAYYY010000677.1 GCA_012515125.1 Chloroflexota bacterium | reverse complement strand
CCATCGCCATCCTCGAGGACTCGGGCTATCTCGCCCGCGCCGCGTTCATCATGGACCGCCTCATGCACAAGATCGGCCTCCACGGCAAAAGCTTCATCCCCATGCTCACCGGCTTCGGCTGCTCCATTCCCGCCATCATGGCCACCCGCACCCTCGAAAGCCGGCGCGACCGGCTGACCACCATGCTGGTGGTGCCGCTGGTGAGCTGCGGGGCCCGCCTGCCGATCTACGCGCTGATCATCCCCGCGTTCTTCCCGGAGGCCTGGCGCGCGCCCATGCTGTGGCTCATCTACGTCTTCGGCATCGTGCTGGCGATCCTCTGCGCGAAGCTGTTGCGGGCCACGCTCTTCAAGGGCGAGTCCGTGCCGTTCGTGATGGAACTGCCCCCGTACCGGCTGCCGACGCTCAAGGGCATCTGGATCCACATGTGGGACCGCGGCGGCGCCTACCTCAAGAAGGCCGGCACCGTCATCCTCGCCATCTCCGTCGTCCTCTGGGCGCTCACCAGCTTCCCCAAGCTCGGCACCGTGGATGAATCCCTCCCCGCCGAGGAACAGCAGGCGGCCGAACTCGCCCACACCGTCGCCGGCCGCATCGGCCACGCCCTGGAACCGGTCATCCGCCCCCTCGGCTTCGACTGGCGCATCGGCACCGCCATGATCGGGGCGTTCGCCGCCAAGGAGGTCTTCGTGGCGCAACTGGGCATCGTCTACTCCGTCGGGGAAGCCGACGAGGAGTCGGAGCCCCTGCGCGACAAGCTCCGGCAGAACTACAGCCCCCTCGTGGGCCTGTGCATCATGCTCTTCATGCTGATCTCGGCCCCCTGCATGGCGACCATCGCCGTCACGAAGCGCGAAAGCAATTCCTGGGGCTGGGCCCTCTTCCAGCTGGCCGGGCTCACCGTTTTGGCCTGGCTCGTCACCTTCGCCGTCTACCAGCTGGGATCCCTGCTGGGCCTCGGCGTCTGATCCCCGCTGCGAATCCAAACCACCGCCAACGCAACCAACGAAAGCAATGACCATGAACAAATCCAATGCAATCCTGCTGGCCTCTCTCCTGATCGGCGCGGGCGCCGCCCGCGCGGACGAATGGGAAGGCCTGCAACTGGCCCCCGGCGTCGGTCTCGGCGTCCTCGTCGAAGTCGAAGCGGCCTACGAGCAAACCGGCGACGAAGAAAGCACCGACGCCAGCGTGGCGACCTTCGAGGTCGGCCTCGAGGCCGAACCCCTGGAAGGCGTCCGCGGCGAGGCCGCCCTCCTCTGGGAAGAGGGCGACTCCGATTCGCTGGACGTGGATGCCGCGTTCATCGAACTGGGCGGAACCGAAGCGCTGCCGCTGACCGTGTCCGCGGGCCGCATGTATCTGCCCTTCGGCGCGTTCAACAGCTTCGTGGTCAGCGATCCGCTCACCCTGGAACTGGGCGAAACGCGCGAGACGGCCGTCGCCCTTTCCGGCGAGTGGCGCGGCTTCACCGCCTGGGTCGGCGCCTTCGCCGGCGAACGCGAAGACGCCGAAAACATCGAAAACGCCGCCGCCGCCCTGGGCTGGTCCCCCGTGGAAGGCCTCACCCTCGGCATCT
>JAAYYY010000676.1 GCA_012515125.1 Chloroflexota bacterium | reverse complement strand
TGAACATGCAGATGCGGGTTATCTACCCGTTTCTGCCGGCCATCAGCCGCGGATTGGGTGTGCCACTACAGACGACCAGCCTGATCCTGACGGCCCGCGCCCTGGCGAACCTCTCCAGCCCGCTCTACGGGGCGCTTTCGGACCGCTTCGGCCGGCGGGCGCTGATGCTGGCGGGTCTCGTCATCCTGACCACAGGCACGCTATTCGTGGCCCTCGCTCCCTCCTTCGGCGCGGTTGTCGTCGCGGTCGCCTTCCTCAGCCTGAGTAAAGCCGTCTTCGACCCGGCCGTGCTGGCCTACCTGGGCGACGTGGTCCCTTACGAGCAGCGCGGTCGCCTGATGGCTATTCTGGCGATGATGTGGCCGGCCTCCTGGTTCGTGGGCGTGCCGGTCGCCGGCTTTCTCATCGACGCCGTGAGCTGGCGCGCTCCGTTTCTATTTATCGGCCTGCTCAGCCTGCTGAGCCTCGCCCTGATGGTGCGCGCGCGTTCCATCGGCGCCACGCCGGCGGCACAGAGCCAGCTTTCACTGCCGCGGATAAAGGTCCGGGCCTGGCTCCGGGAGCGTCTGGCGGGAATCGGCTACCAGGCCTGGCTAGCTGTGTCGATCAGCCTGCTCCTCGTGCTGGCTGCGGAGAACGTCTACATCGTCTATGGGGCGTGGCTGGAGACGGAGTTCGGCCTGAGTGTGGCTGCTCTCGGCGTTGTCTCCATCGTCATCGGCGTGGCGGAGCTGGCAGCCGAAGGGGCGTCGGCGGGCTGGGTGGACCGTATCGGCAAGCGGCGGGCCGTCCTCGCCGGCCTCATGGCTAACGTCCTTGCCTACCTGCTGCTGCCCCATCTCGCCGCCAGCCTGCCCAGCGCGCTGCTGGGGCTCTTTCTCGTCTACCTGACCTTTGACTTCAGCATCGTGTCGGCAATTCCGCTTCTCTCCGAGCTGGCGCCCGGGGCGCGGGGCACGTTGATGGCGGTGAACGTAGCGGCGATGGCCATCGGCCGGCTGGTCAGCTCGCTCTCCGCGGCGCGCCTCTGGTCGGTGGGCGGTCTGGTGGGCAATACGACCGTCTCGGCCGCCGCCGTTTTCCTCGCGCTGATTATCCTGGCCCGGCTGGTCGAAGAGCGCAGGCCGGGCGTGGAGTTGAGCGTATGAAAGACCAGCTCCTGACCATCAAGCTCTACACTCCGCCGCTGCGGACGGGCCTCGTGGCGCGGCCTCGCCTGCTGGAAAAGCTGGACGCCGGCCTGCAGCAGGGCAGCCAGTTATCGCTCATCTCGGCCCCGGCCGGTTACGGCAAGACGACCCTGGTGCTGGAGTGGCTGGCGGCGCGCGAGCGGGTCCATTGCTGGCTATCCCTCGATCGCGGCGACAATCACCCGGTGTTGTTTCTGGCCTATCTCATCGCGGCGCTGCAGCAGGTAGACGCGACCATCGGACAGGAACAATTGGCGGGACTGCACATCTCCGGCGGAGCCAGCCCCGACGGTCTGTGGCTGCAGCAGCAGCTTATTCCGTTGATCAACCAGGTTGCCACCGTCGAAAGGCCGTTCTCGCTCGTCCTGGACGATTACCACGTCATCAACGAGCTGGCGATCCACGAGGCGCTGACCTTTCTGCTCGAACACCAGCCGCCGCAGATGCACCTGGTCATCACCACGCGCCAGGACCCCTTGCTGCCGCTGTCGCGGTTGCGCAGCCGCGGGCGGTTGACGGAAGTACGACTCAGCGACCTGCGCTTTACCTCACAGGAAGGCGCCGCGTTCCTGAACGAGACGATGGCGCTGGGCCTCTCGCCGGACGAGCTGGCTACCCTGGAGGCGCGCACCGAGGGCTGGATTGCCGGACTGCAGCTGGCTGCATTGAGCCTTGTGTTGCCGCAGCCGGGGGCCGACAATCCTTCCCGGAAGCTCGACCTCGCCGCTTCGTTCGGCGACGACCGCCACGTCGTCGATTACCTCATGGACGAGGTTCTCTCTCGACAGCCAGCCCATCTGCAGAAGTTCTTGCTGCAGACCTCTATCCTCCAGCGGCTCTGCGCGCCCCTGTGTGACGCACTCGTGGCCCTGGAAGATAGTCGCGCCGGAGGCGACCTGCTGGCGACCGGAGGGACCTCGCCGAGCCAGAGAATCCTCGAGGAGCTGGAGCGCAGGAACGTCTTTATCATCTCCCTCGATAACCAGCGCCACTGGTACCGCTACCACCACCTTTTCGGCAGCATCCTGCAGAATCGGCTGCAATCGGCCGACCCGCACATGGTCGTTGGTCTGCACCGCCGGGCGAGTGAGTGGTTCGAGCAGGAGGGGCTGATGACGGAGGCGGTAGATCATGCCCTGCTGGCCGAGGAGCTGGAGCGCGCCCTGAGCCTGATCGAACGCTCGGCGCGCACCAACATCTGGGCCAGCGGCGACTTGCCGACGTTGCTGAACTGGTCGAAGCGGCTGCCGGAAGCGGCGCTGCTGGCCCGGCCGGGGCTCTGCCTCTATTACGCCCGCGGCCTTTTCTTCACGGGCCACGTAGAGGCAGCCGAGCGCTACCTCGATGCGGCGGTCAGGGCGCTGCAGGCGCGCGAAGCGTCCGGCGATCACGGGCGAACTGACCTGCCGCTCGAAGAGCTGTGGGGGATCGCCTATACCAACCAGGCGACGTTTGCGGCGATGCGCGGCGAGACGGAAGCGGCTCTGCAGAGCGCTGCGCGCGCACAACCCCTGCTGGCTGCAGACGACCACTCGACCCACGCGCGCCTCGCGCACGCCGTAGGGATGGCCTACTACAATCAGGGTATGCCGGCGGCGGCTGCCCGGCATTTTGACGAAGGGATTCTGCTAGCTGAGAAGGCGGAGAACCAGATCCTGAGATTGGATCTGATCGCCTGCCTGGCGCTGGCGCGGCTGATGGCGGGCCAGCTCGGGGCGGCCGAGCGGCTCTGTTGCGCCGCTCTGGCGGGGAACGCGAGCCGGCCGCCGGCCGAGTGCGCCGTCTATCTGGCGATGGCCGAGACCTATTACGAGCAGTACCGGCTGCAGGAGGCCCAGCACGCCGTCGAAGAGAGCATCGTGCTGGCCCAGAAGGCGAGCTGGCTGCACGTCCTGGCGCCGGCCTATGCGCTGCAGGCCTGTATCAGGCGGGCAACGGGTGACACGGAGGGCGCACTGGCGGCGCTCCGTGATGCCGGGCAGGTGACCGGCCGGTACCTGCTGCCGCCCGTGCAGCGGCTGGTGGAGGCCTGCCGGGCGGCGCTGTTCCCGGCCGGCGAGGCGATGCATAGAACGGGGTCTGCCGGGGAAGTGTCGGAGCCGCCCGCGATGGTCGCCGATCGCGAGCGCCTGGCCCGGGCGCTCGCCCTCCTGGCCGGCGGTGCGGCGGGGGAGAGCCTGCCCCTTCTGGATGATCTCCTATCTGCGGCCGAAGCAACCGGGCGGGGGCGTACTGCCGTCGAGGCGCTGGTGCTCCAGGGGCTGGCGTTGAAGGCAACCGGCGACGTAGAGGGGGCAGCGGCGTGCGTGCAGCGAGCCGTCACGGCGGCATCGCCCGAGGAATTCGCCCGACCCTTCCTCGTCTGGCACGGCCTGCGGGACGCGCCCACCGAGCTGGTGGCGCTGCTGCGTCAGGTAGCCGGCGAAGGGCTGGAGACTGCGGCGAAGCGCTTCGCATATCATCTACTGGCAGCGCTGGGAGCGGCGGCGGAAGAGCCGCCCGGACGGGACCATCCTGAAGCGGCCGGTCTGCTCGAACCGCTCAGCGAGCGCGAACTGGAAGTGCTGGCCCTGATTGCCGAAGGGCTTTCCAACCCGGAAGTGGCCGAGCGCCTGTACCTGTCGCCGAACACAGTGCGCGTGCACACCTCCAACATCTATGCCAAGCTCGGCGTGCACAGCCGGGTGGCGGCCGTAATCAGAGCGCGCTCACTGCACATCCTCCCGGCCGACTGAAGGCCTGGCTCTTTCGCCCGGCTCTCGCTGCGCGGGCTGCTTCCTCCCTGACGATCCCCAAATAGTACGGCAAATAGTCCAACTGTCAGAGGCGGCTAGTACGCTCCGTCTGTTATCTTGCTACCAGATAAACGTTCACGCAGTGGAGATAGCTTGATGAGTGACTATCCTATCCGGTATCTACTGGACCAGGCCGCGATCTACGAGATCCAGGTTCAGGGCCTGCTCAGCGAACAGTGGCGCAGCTATTTTGACAGCTTCGCGATCGAGGTCGAGGGCGAAGACGGCTGGGCGCGCACGACCCTGACGGGCCTGCTGGTGGACCAGGCGGCGCTGCAGGGCGTGCTGCAGCAGCTATACAGCCTGGGGATGGTCCTGTTACGGATCGAGCGTAAGGAGGATTGATCGATGGATCCGGCAGAAAATCACTTTGGGCAATGGGGCAACGTCGCACTCTGGATCGTTCTTGGCCTGCTCTTTCTGGTTTTTATTCCCTTCAACCGGAAAAGCCAGCGCAAGCCGTCGAGTGTCTACGCCGCCTTTATCGTCGCCATGGCCTTCGAGATGTTCGGCGTGCCGATGAGCATGTACATCATCGCCTGGATCGTGGGCGATAAGCTGCCTGACGGCATTCTCTGGGGCCACACCCTCTACAGCTACATCGGCCATACGGGCATGTACGTAGGGATGGTG
Source organism: Chloroflexota bacterium (assembly GCA_012515125.1). GTDB lineage: Bacteria > Chloroflexota > Anaerolineae > Promineifilales > Promineifilaceae > JAAYYY01. Next base: position 3,060 of record JAAYYY010000676.1, on the reverse strand, counting down.
CTGATGCTGGTGGGCGCGGCGCTGGTCATCACCGGCTGGCACGTCGTCTACAAGCGCTACTGGCGGCAGGAAGAAGGCAAAGGTGAGCTGGTGACCGACGGTATCTACCGCTTCATCCGCCACCCGCAGTACACGGGCTTCCTGCTGATCACGCTGGGCATGCTGCTCGACTGGGCCACGCTGCCGATGCTGATCATGTGGCCGATTATGGCCGTCATGTACTACCGGCTGGCCCGCAAGGAAGAAGGGGAGATGGTCGAGGCGTTTGGTCACCAGTACGTGGCCTACCGGCAGCGCACGGGCATGTTCCTGCCCCGGTTGTTCGGCGCACGCCCCGAAAGTGGCGTTTCGCCTGCCCGCTAGTCTCTAGAGCACAGTGACGCTCTTTGCTTCACAGAAACGGAGGAAACCATGAACACAGGTCGCGTAATCCTTGTCCTCGCCGCCGGAATGCTGGGCGTCTGCCTTTGCTTCGCCGCGGCAGGCTTCATCGCCGTCCGCTCCACCGGCTGGATTCTCGGCCGGGCGCTGGAAGGCGATCCTGTCGCCGTCGCCGAAGCGGGCAGCCGTATTGCCGACTACGAAGTGCCGGCCGGTTTCGACGAAGGCTATGCTGCCGACCTCGCCGGCTTTTCCCTGGTCGGCTACACCGGCGCTGACGAGCAAAGTCACATCTATCTGTTTCAGATGCCTGCCGGACTGTCCCTCGACCAGATGGAGATGGAAGAGCAGCTACGTCGCGGCACCGGGGAGAACGAGTGGATCGACCTTACCGAAGTCAGCCGCGAGCCGTGTGAGATCCGGGGCCAGCAGACGACGCTGATTATTGGCGAAGGCGTAAACGGCGACAACGTGCCTTATCGCACGGCCAGCGCCCTCTTCGAGGGCAAGGGCGGTCAGGCTCTGGTGAATATCTCCATGCCCAGCGCCAGCTGGGACCAGGCAGTTGTAGATGAGTTTATCGAATCGCTGCGCTAGCGCGCTTCTTCCAGGAGGTTCATTGTGACGCCAATCGTCGTGCAAAAGCGGTCATCCACCCCAACCGTCGTCGCCATCGCTCTGATGCTGGTCGTTGCCGTGGTCGTCGCCACCAGGCAGCTTCCGGCACGGCAGCCGCAACCGCAGGGTTACGAACGTCTTGCGCAGGCAGACCTCGCCGCCCAGGCTCATCAGGACCACGAGCTGATAGCCTTCTCGCTGGCCCAGACAGGCGAGGTAGGCCTCTATTTCACGCTGCAGAATCTACGCACGACGGCGTTTGAACTCGCCGTCGTGGGAGCCGATGGCACGAGCTACACCGTCATGCAGGCCGACGCGCTGCGCACCGATCGCCGGGGCGACGGCCAGTGGGCGGAGACCCTGCCGCCCGGCGAATACCAGCTGCTGCTGACGGCGGCACAAAGCGCCGGCACCGTGACTGTTTATGCCAGCATACCCTGAGGAATCAGACAGAGAGGAGTATTAATCATGGCAACCGTTTCCAGAACGCCGGCCGGTATAACGGCGGAGACCCTTGTCCCCTTCCTGGCCCTTACATTTGGGCTGACGTGGGGCATCGGCTCGCTCCTGTTCCTGTTCAACGAGCAACTCACCGCCATCTTTGGCGAGATCAGCACGAGCAACCCGCTGATTATCCTCGCCGTCTACGCGCCGGGCTTTGCCGGCGTCTTCCTGGTCCTATGGCATTATGGGCTGAAAGGGCTGGGCAGCTTCCTCCGGCGGCTGACGCTGTGGCGCGCCCCCGCCGTCTGGTGGCTGTTCCTCATTCTAGGGATTCCGGCCGTCGTCTATAGCGGCGCGGCGATCAAAGGCACCTTTGGCGACCCGTTCCCGTTCTCTCCCTGGACTGCGGCGCTGCCGGCGCTGGCGCTGGCCCTGTTCCTCGGTCCCATCGAGGAGTTCGGCTGGCGCGGGCTGGCCCTGCCGCTCTTGCAGCGCCGCCTCGCCCCCTTCTGGGCCGGTCTGGTTCTCGGCATCGTCTGGGCTGTGTGGCATATGCCCTCTGTCCTCCTGAGCGGGATGCCCCAGAGCACCTGGTCCATCGGCCCCTTCTTCCTGGGCATCGTCGCCATCTCGGTGATCCTGACGCCGTTCTACAATGCGTCCCGGGGTAGCCTGCTGGTTGCCGTCCTGTATCATTTCCAGATGATGAACCCCATCTTTCCCGACGCGCAGCCATGGGACAACCTTCTGTGGGTTGCCGTGGCTGTGGTCGTCGTCTGGCTGAACCGGCGCACGATGTTTCGTCGCGGGGAAGGCGTCACCGAAATTCTGATGCCAGAGAATGCTGGCGCCGAGATCGGGCAGGAGTTCGGTCCGGCGCTGCCGCTGGGCGAAAAATGATGGCCCTGGCTCTGCGCCAGAGGCCGGACGCGGGCCCGCGTCCGGACGGTAGAAATAAATCTATCCCTGAAAGCCGGGAACTGCCCTCAAGCTCTATTATGAGGGGGACCTGAGGCCTGGGTCGCTCGTGTAGTGCGGGCGACCCAGGCCGTGCCGGAGGCAGGTATTTCGACCCCCGCCATTGTCAGGGTCATGAGGATAGACGGGCGGAGCGAGATATGCTGCTGAGGCTGGCGCAACGGGTCGAGGGGGTAATTAGAACTAGTAAGACAAGAATTAAGAATTACTAAGTATAATTACGTGTAGAGGCGCCCCATTTAACCTCGTACCCCTGGCTATTCCGGGTTTCCTGTGGACTCGTAGCGGAAGAAGCGTCACCAGCACCGGTATGAGGGAAGCGCCCGCGAGGTGTTCGCTTCAGGTCGATTTTTGGCCTTATTCTACTTTAACGGCTGTTACCGGCATGTGGCGTCAACCGCCTCTGGGCAGGAAAGAGCGAGCAGCCAACTGCTGCGGGTCACTGGAAACCACACTGCTTCACTGTAGAAATTCAGCAATGTTGGCGTAATGCACCCAGACCCAGAGGTCATTGGGTGCATTTTCTGACCACTCGTATACCCACTCGGCGGTGCGTGGAGCCATATTGACGCACCCGTGGCTCTTCTGCCGGCCAAAGTCGTCGTGCCAGAAGGCGCCGTGCAGGGCGATCTCCCCGTC
>JAAYYY010000675.1 GCA_012515125.1 Chloroflexota bacterium | reverse complement strand
TGTTCAGTCTGCTGATCTAGCCGGATGTTCTTGAACTCTGATTCTATTGATTGGGATGATTCCCTATGATTTTCGCGCCGATCCTGTAGAGCGATTTTCTCAAATCGCTCCTCTATGCGGGGCACGCGACTTACATTATCGGCGGGTTGAAAACCCGCTCTACGAGCGCGGATATGTACGGGCAGGTATGAAACCTGCCCCTACCGCTCCCTACTCTCCCACCGGCAGCCCCGCCGCGCGCATAATCTTCAGCGCGTTGGTCGTCGGGCTGGGGCCGGGGCGCAGCGTGTAATCGAAGACCATGCGCCCGCCGGCTATCTCGTCGCGGAAGTGGAAGTTGCGCACCCCCGGCAGCGTCTCCGCAAGCTGCACCAGCTCCAGGTCGTGCGTCGCCACCACGCCCACGCCGCGCCCGCCGCTCAGCGCCGCCACGTAGGCCCGGCTGCCGATGAGCCGCTCGCGGTTGTTCGTGCCCCGGAAAATCTCGTCAATCAGGAAAAAGAGCGGGCGCGGGTCGGGCGCGCGCAGCGCCTCCAGCAGCGCCTTCAGCCGGCGGACCTCCGCGTAGAAGTAGGAGATGCCGTCGGTCACGCTATCGCTCAGCCGGATGCTGCTAAAGAGGCGGAAGATGATTGTTTCCAGCTTTTCCGCATCACACGGCCCGCCCGCGTAAGCCAGCGCCAGATTGACGCCCAGCGTGCGCAGGAAAGAACTTTTGCCGGCCATGTTCGAGCCGGTGATGATGTCCACCGTGCCCAGCGCCGGGATGGTGAAGTCGTTGCGCACCTTCACGCCGTCCGGCAGCAGGGGATGGCCGAGCTGCGCGCCGCGGAAGGGCGCGCCCGCGTCGCCCAGCGTGGCAAAGGTGTAGTGCGGGTTCAGGTAGGCCAGGTTCGCCAGGCTGCTCAGCGCCTCCAGCTCGTACCAGACCGCCAGCCAGCCCGGCAGCCGGGCCGCCAGCTCCTCCCGCGCCGCCTCCAGCCGGTCGGCCAGGAAGAGGTTCCAGGGCACGACGGCGTTGAGGAGCAGCGCCAGCACCGGGTTGGCCGCCAGCCCCGCCGCGTTGACGATGCGGTTGACCCGGCGCACTGTCGCCGAGGGGCGCGCGCCGGTCTCGCGGAACGGTGCGACGAGGGCCCGCAGCTCGCTATCCCCCGGCAGCCGCGCCCGCTCCAGGTAGTCGAAGACTGCGCCGGCCTGCCGCAGCGCGTCCTGCAGCGCCAGCGCCTCGGGGAATAGCTCGCTCGCCGCCCGCCCCAGCGTCAGGTAGAGCAGGGCGTAGAGGGCGAAGGTGGCCCGCCACCACGGACTCAGCCCGGCCCACTGCGCGCCGGCAAAGAGCGCGATGTTCGCCAGCGCCAGCAGGGCCAAGGCCAGCAGCAGAGGGCGCAGGCGCGGCGGACTTTCCCGCGTCTCCAGCCAGCGCTGTAACCGGGCGGCCGGCTCGGCGCTGCCTTCACGCGGGCGGGCCATCTGCGCATGCAGCCGCAGCCGGTCGCGGAAGAGGCTCCTGGGCGCCAGCTCCCGCACCAGCGCCTGCCGCTGCCGGCTCGCCTCTCCGTCCGGCTCCGGGTTCAGCAGCCAGGACGCGAGCTGCCGGCTGCCGCCCTGGCTTTCGGCGACGGCGAGCAGGTGGAGCAGCGAGCGCTCGCCCAGCAAATCCAGGTCGTGGGCGAAGGGGTGCTCCCGGCTCACGGCGGGCAGCTCGGGCGGCGGGGCCATCGCCGCCCAGTCCAGCGCCATGCGGGCGAGCTGGTCGCGCTTGATGGCCTGGAAGAGGACGAAGCGGCGGCGGGCCAGCTCGCAGCGGCGGTGGATGCTCACCGCGACGGCGAAGAGCGCCAGCGAGAGCATGGTCGCCGGCAGCCACCACGCCGGCCCGCGGGTGAAAAAGAGCGC
>JAAYYY010000091.1 GCA_012515125.1 Chloroflexota bacterium | reverse complement strand
TGGCGCCGCCAAACCCGGCAGCCTGACGAAACGCCCTACCGCTTCAAGACGCTTAGCTCCGGCACGCGGCGCGCGGTAATATCCCCCTATGGCCCGCCGCTACCTGACCACCACGGACGTAGCGCGCGCCGTGGGGGTCCATCCCAACACAGTGCGTCTTTACGAGGAGTGGGGCTTCCTGCCGCCGATTCCCCGCGACCCGCGCAACGGCTACCGGCGCTTCACGCCCCGGCACGTCGCGCAGATGCGGCTGGCGCGCACCGCCCTGCAGTGGCCCTACCCCGGCGGCAAAGAGCCGGTGCTGGCCCTCGTCTTCCAGGCGGCTGCCGGCGATCTGGGCGGCGCGCTGGAGAATGCCTACCACTATCTGGCGCAGATCCAGGCGGCGCGCGCCCGCGCCGAGGCCGCGGCGACGCTGCTGGAGCGTTGGGCGCAGGGCATCCCGACGGACGCCACCAGCCGGCCTCTGCGGATCGGCGAAGTGGCCGAGCGCCTGGGTCTGTCGCGCGACGTACTGCGTAACTGGGAGCGTGACGGCCTGCTGACCGTGCCGCGCGATCCCGGCAACGGATACCGCCTTTACAGCGCGGAGAACATCGCTCGTTTGCGCGTGATCCGCATGTTGCGCGAGGCCGGCTACAGCGCGATGGCCATCCTGCGCATGTTGCTCCAGCTCGACCGGGGCGAGCGCGACGACCCGCGCGCCGCCCTGGACACGCCACGCCCGGACGAAGAGCTGCTTTCCGTCGCCGACCAGTGGCTGACGACGCTCGCCGCGCAGGAAGAGCGCGCAAGGTCAATCATCGCCCAACTGGAAGCGATGCTCGGCGAGTCCTGAACCCTCCAACATTTCACCAACCTTTCTTTTCCTAGGGCAGCCTGAACGCCGGACTATCTGCCCAACCCTCCAACATGCCACCAGGGTTTTATAATGAACGCAGACCCATTTCCTGGAGGAAAAGATGTCGCTCATCGTCGTCGAAAACCTCAGCAAGAGCTTTCGCGTTCCCGAGCGGGACCCGGGCCTGCAGGCGGCGCTGCGCAGCCTCGGCCGGCGCCGCTTCCGCACGGTTAACGCGCTGTGCGAGGCCACTTTTTCGGTGGAGCGCGGCGAGATGGTTGCCCTGCTCGGCCCCAACGGCGCGGGCAAGACGACCACCCTGAAGCTGCTCGCCGGCCTGCTCCACCCCAGCGCCGGGCGGGCGGAAGTGGCCGGCTACCTTCCCTGGCAGCGCCGCCCTGAGTTCCTGCGCCGGCTGGCGATGGTCGCCGGCAACCGCAGCCAGCTTACCTGGGACATCCCGCCGATGGATAGCTGGCGGGTGCTCGCCGCCATCTACGGCGTGCCGCCGGCCGAATTCCGCGCGACGGTGGACGAGCTGGTGGCGCTGCTGGGGCTGGAGGAGCTGCTCGCCCGGCCGGTGCGCAACCTCTCGCTGGGCGAGCGGATGAAGTGCGAGCTGGTCGCCAGCCTGGTGCACCGGCCCAGCCTGCTCTTCCTCGACGAGCCCACGCTTGGCCTGGACGTCTCCATGCAGCGCCGACTGCGCCAGTTTATCGCCACGTACAACGAGCGCCACGGCGTCACCGTCATCCTCACCAGCCATTACATGGCCGACGTCGTCGCCCTTTGCCCGCGCGTGCTGCTCATCCACGAAGGGAAGCTACTCTACGACGGGCCGCTGCAACAGCTCGCCGCCCACCTGGCCCCCTTCAAGCTGGTGCGCCTGAGCCTGCGCCACGATAACGGCGGCTTCGCGCCAGAAGCGGCGCTGGCTGCCACCATTCCGGCGAGCATGGATTCAGGCGTCGAGCTGCTCGACCAGTCGGAGATGGGCCTCACGCTGCGGGTGCGCCGCGCTGACATCGCCGCCGTGACCGAGCACCTGCTGGGCGCCCTGCCCGTGGCCGATCTGGCTGTGGAAGATCCGCCCATCGAAAACGTCATCGACCAGATCTACGAGCGAGGTGTCGTATGAGCGCGCTCCTTCCCGCCTCCACCCGGGGCGCCCTGAGCCTCGTCCGCCACACGTGGACAAGCTGGCTGCAATATCGCGGCTTCTTCTTCCTGCTCGCCTTCGGCTGGATGGTGCCGCCGCTGATCTACCTGTT
>JAAYYY010000674.1 GCA_012515125.1 Chloroflexota bacterium | reverse complement strand
GGCTATAGAGCCCGCCGACGACACGATCCCAGCTGCGCATGCCACTGGCGTCGGCCCGCTCGGCAATCGTCTCCGGGCTGGTGCGGAACATGAGCACGGCGGTGACGGCAATGCCCGCGAGGTAGAGGCCCAGATAGAGCCACCCCCCGATCCAGTCTAGGCGGCCGGCTGCCAGAAACAGCACTAGCCCCTGGACGGCGAACATGGTCAGGACCTGGACCACCCGGCGGCGGATGGCTTTGTCACGAACAGACCCCCCCTTCGTTCCCTCTGCGTATGTACTCATAGATGTATCCTGGAGCCGGAACTTCACTCTGGAATCTATGATATGCTCGAAGAGCGGCGCATACTAGTGTCAATTGTCATCTCCCCGTCGCAGCAGCCGGAAATGACGAGGCGGAATTTCTGTCACGCATCCGCCCCGGCCCAGACATCACGCTCGTGGGCACAAACTGGGAGATGCCGAACTTCCTGGGCAGCGTGACTGAGAAAGTACTCACTGGTACGTACAGCCCCTTCGGGACACCGACCGAACCGGGTCAGGTGGTGAAGGGCCAGGTCAAATGTACAGGCTCCATCCTGCGCTGCGACCCGGACGGCAGCAATCTGGAGCTGGTGGCCTGGGGGCTGCGCAATCCCTATGGGCTGGCCTTCCATCCCGACGGCCGTCTTTTCGCCACGGAACACGGGATGGACGAGCGCAGCCACCGCTACATTGTGGACGATCCGGACGACTTCTATGAGATTCACGAAGGCGCCTGGTACGGTTGGCCCGACTTTGCCTCTGGTATCCGCCTGGACGATCCCGCCTGGGGCGATGACGGGCGAGGACGCGCGCCGGTGCTGGCCGAACATCCCGACCCAAACCCACCGAAACCGCCGGTCACATTCGCGACCCATACTGCGGCCAACGGCGTGGACTTCTGCCGCGACAGCAACTTTGGCTTTGAAGGAGACGCCTTCGTGGCCCTCTTCGGCGATCTGGCGCCAATCACGACGCTGAAAAGGGCGCTCGAGCCGGCCGGCTTCAAGGTCGTGCGGGTGGACATGGCGGCCCGTGAGGTTGTGGACTTTGCCGTCAACAAGTACGTCGGCCCGGCATCGAAGCTGCCGCACGAGGGCTTCGAGCGGCCGTCGCACTGCCAGTTTGGGCCTGATGGCGCGCTCTACGTGGTCGATTATGGCATCATCCGCATTGCCCCCGAAGTGGGGGCATCCGCATGCAGCAGGGTACGGGCACGCTCTGGCGCATCCGGCGCACAGAAGGGCCGCGCGGCGAGCTGCCCCCACAGCCGGTAGAGCTGCCGCACCGCAGCGTGCAGTACCTCGCCGCGGCGGCCGGCGTTGCCGCCGTGCTGGGTGTGGGCGGCTGGCTGGCTCGAAAGCTGCGCGGTAAGTGAGGGCTGTTCTTTTCTTAGCTAAGCTAGGCGATGGCCCAGTGCTCAGGGGCAGTGGATGAGGCCTTGGGCCCAGAGGCAGCCGCCGCAGGCCGGGAACTCGTTACCGAAACAGTCGTCCTCGTTGGCCTCGGACATCTCGCAGCCGCCGCAGAAGGTGCAGGGGGCGAAG
>JAAYYY010000673.1 GCA_012515125.1 Chloroflexota bacterium | reverse complement strand
GAGCCTCGGCGATGATGTGCTGGCAGAGGGTGGTCTTGCCCGAGGACTCCGGGCCGTAGATTTCGATGACGCGCCCTCTCGGCACGCCGCCCACGCCCAGGGCGATGTCCAGCGACAGCGCGCCGGTCGGAATGGCATCGACCTGCATGTGGGTGGCATCTCCCAGCCGCATGATAGCGCCTTCGCCGAAGCGCTTCTGAATGTTAGCAATGGTGGTGTCCAGAACGCGATTACGCTCGCCCATAACACTCTTCCAGCCCGGTAGGGAAGCCCGCAGGCCGCTCATCGGACCGCTACTGGTGGGATTTTTTTAACGATTATGTAGTGTACAATAGCGCCATGGAATTGGCAAGCGAGCGCTGGCGCGTCAGCATGGCCTCGAAGGCGGACGCCGGCCGGGTGACGGCTCTGCTCCGGCAGGCGCGGTGGACCCACTACCACGCCGACTGGCACCTGCCCGGCGATTGGCTGGGCTTCCCCGGCTTCGTCCTGGCCCGGGCGGCGGATGGCGACGCCCTGGCCGGCTGCCTCTGCGTGGCGCCCGACCCGCTGCCCGCCGCCTGGGTGCGCCTCGCCGCCGTGAACGATCCGGCCGGCGGGCTGGAGATCATGGGGGAGATGATGGCCGCCGCCCTCGACGCCGCGCGGAAGAGCGAGGTGGCCGAGGTGGCGCTGCTGGGCCGCGATACCTATCTCGACCGCTGGCTGCCGGCGCTGGGCTTTTCCGTGGTCAACGAGGTCGTCACCTATCTGAAGTACGACCTGGACGGCGGCAGCGCGCCACCGGACGCGAACCCCGACCTCACCGTGCGCGACGTGCGGCTGGACGATCTGGCCCGGCTGGTGGAGATTGAAGCCGCCGCCTTCTCCCCAATCTGGCGCCACAGTCTGGAGTCGCTGGCCCTCGGGTGGCAACATGCCGTCAACTTCCACGTTGCCGAGCTGGAGGAGCGCGTGGTCGGCTTCCAGTACAGCACGCGCAGCGACCGTACGGCCGCGGCTCATCTCGTCCGGCTCACGGTCGATCCGGCGGCGCAGCGCCGAGGGGTCGGGAGCGCGCTGCTTGCGGCGGCGCTCGATAGCTATCGCCAGATGGGCTACGACACCGTGTCGTTGAACACGCAGGCCGACAATGAGGCTTCGCAGCGCCTCTACGAGCGCTTCGGCTTCCAGCCGGCCGGTTATGCCCTGCCCGTCTGGCATGTCCCGCTCTGATAACGCCTACTGGAGGATTCCCATGGCCCGAAACGACCAACCGCTGAGCGAGCAGGAAGTGCAGGACGCTCTCGCCGAGCTGTCCGGCTGGTCACTGGACGACGGCAAGCTGCACAAGAGCTTCAAGTTTAAGGATTTCGGGGCGGCGCTGGGCTGGATGGTGCGCGTGGGGCTGGAGGCGGAGAAGCTCGACCACCATCCCGACTGGTGCAACGCCTACAATCGCGTTGACGTCCACCTGCTGACCCACAGCGCCGGCGCGCTAACCGAGCTGGACGTGAAGCTGGCGAAGAAGATGGACAGCCTGGTGTAGGGGCGCGGCAACCGGGTATAACGTTCCTGTATTGTCTCAACCAGGTCTCCCGGTTGCCGCGCCCTACTTGACCATGAGGGAGCTTACCCTTTAGAATAGACATAACGTCGGCGCAGTCGCGGCCGGCAAACGGGCGATTTATCCAATTCGTGCAGGTTGGGGCGGGGGTCCAGGAGAATGCAGATGAAGAATCAGGCGGCGCGGCGCCTGCTGGTCGGCCTATCAGTCGTTTTCGTCTTCGTGCTCTCGTTGCTGGTTGCCCGTCCGGCCCACGCCGAACAGAGCTATACGGTGCAGCCCGGCGACCACCTGGCGCGCATCGCCCGCAGCTATGGCGTGGACCTCAACGCCCTGGCGACGGCCAACAACATCGTCAACCCCAACCTGATCT
>JAAYYY010000090.1 GCA_012515125.1 Chloroflexota bacterium | reverse complement strand
CCGCGTCGATGGGCACGCCCCCGCCCACCACCGCCGTCGCCACGCCGACCTGGCTGCCGATCTTCGCCGTCGTCTTCTCCACCGTCATCGGCTTCCTCTCCGGCCTCTACCCGGCGCTGAACGCGGCCACGCTGGCGCCCGTCGAGGCGCTGAAGTACGAGTAACCCTTACCGGCGCAGATCGGGTATCATCGCCGCCTATGCAACAGGCAGCATCTTTTCCCACGTCCGGCGGCCGGACCGTCTACAGCTTCCCGGTAACCGCCTTCCCGGGCCTTGTCGCCAACATCTACCTCGTAGATAACGGCGACGAGCTGATCCTGGTCGATTGTGGCTCAGGAATGGCGCAGTCGAATCAGGAGCTATTGGCCGGCTTTGACGCGCTGCGCGAGCAGTTTGGCGTTTCCTTCACGCTGGGCGACGTCGATCGCATCGTCATTACCCACGGGCACATCGACCACTTCGGCGGCCTGCCGTTCGTGCGCGAGCACACGGATGCCCCAATTGGCGTCCACATCCTGGACCGGCGTGTGCTTTCGCACTACGAGGAGCGCGTGCTGGTGGCGGCGCGGCGCCTGACCTCCTTTCTAATCGGAGCCGGTATAGCCCCTGAGCAGCGCGACAACCTGATGGCGATGTACCTGTTCGCCAAGGGCAGCTACCGCTCGACGCCCGTGCAGTTCCTGCTGGACGAAGCCGAGCTCCTGGCTGGCATCCAGGTCTACCACGTGCCGGGCCATTGCCCGGGACAGGTCTGCCTACGCGTGGACGACGTGCTGCTCACCGCCGACCACGTGCTGGCGTGGACGACGCCCCACCAGGCACCGGAATCGATCACACTCTCCACCGGGCTGGGCCACTATCTGCAGTCGCTGGCTGCCATTCGCCGGCTAGAAGGCATTCGTCTGGCGCTGGGCGGGCACGAGGCGCCGATGGCGGATTTGTGCGGGCGCATTGACGCGATTACCGCCCTGCACGAGGAGAGGCTAAGCCGGGTCCTGGAGCTATGCCACACGCCCTGCACCATCGCAGAGATCAGCAAACAGCTCTTTGGTGCGGTCAGGAGCTACCACGTCCTGCTGGCGCTGGAAGAGACCGGCGCGCACGTCGAGTACCTCTACCAGCGCGGCGAGCTGATCGCCGCCAACCTGGACGAGGTCGAGCGGCAAGAAAACCCCGTGCTGCTTTACCGGCGCGTCTAGCGATTGCGACGTCTGCTCAGGCGTCGTAGGCCAGCAGCGAAGCCAGCCAGCGCTCGACCGTCGCCACGTCCATGCCCTTGCGCCGGGCGTAGTCCTGCACCTGATCGCGGTCGATACGGCCCACGCCGAAATAGCGCGCCTCCGGGTGCGAGAAGTAGTAGCCGCTCACCGAGGCCCCCGGCTGCATGGCGAAGCTTTCGGTCAGGCTGATGCCGGCGTTCGCTTCCGCGTCCAGCAGCCGGAAGAGCGTCCCTTTCTCCGTATGGTCGGGGCAGGCCGGGTAGCCTGGCGCCGGGCGGATGCCGCGATAGGCCTCGGCAATCAGCGCCGCGTTGTCCAGCGCCTCGTCCGGCGCGTAGCCCCAGAACTCCCGCCGCACGCGCTCGTGCATCCGCTCGGCGAACGCCTCGGCCAGCCGGTCGGCCAGCGCCTTGGCCAGGATGGCGCAGTAATCGTCGTGGTTTTCCTCGAAGCGCCGCACCAGCTCCGGCAGGCCCAGGCCGGCCGTGACGGCGAAGAAGCCCAGGTAATCGGCCACGCCGCTCTCCTGGGGCGCGATGTAGTCGGCCAGGCAGAGGTTGGGCCGGCCCGGCGGGCGCTCCATCTGCTGGCGCAGGAAGTGGACGGTGGCGAGGGGCGCGCCGTTGGAGTTGCCATTCGGCGGGAAAATCAGCACGTCGTCCCCGGCGCTGGCTGCCGGGAAAAAGCCGATAACGGCGCGGGCGCGCAGCCAGCCGTGGTCGATGATCCTGTCCAGCAGCTCCTGCGCGTCAGCGTACAGCTGGCGGGCCGCTTCGCCCACCTTGGGGTCGTCGAGAATGGCCGGGAACTGGCGCGACAGCTCCCAGGCGTGGAAGAACGGGCTCCAATCGATGTACTCCCGCAGCTCGGCGAGGTCGT
>JAAYYY010000672.1 GCA_012515125.1 Chloroflexota bacterium | reverse complement strand
CATCAACGACGTGGAGATTGGGCGGCTGGGCGGCCGGGGCGAGGTGGCCGAACAGCAATGGACCACCACCGGCAACTAGACGGATGAGCAAACAGAAGCGGAAGAAGCAGTTCTACCTGCTGAGTCTTGGCTGCAGCAAGAACACGGTTGACTCAGAGAGTATGGCCGCGCTGCTGCAGCGGGCAGGCTACCGCGGCGCAGACGACAAAGACGAAGCCGGCATTCTCATCGTCAACACCTGTGGCTTCATCCAGTCTGCCAAAGAGGAGTCGCTGAGCGCCCTGCGCGAGCTGGCGGCTACCAAGAAGCCGGATCAGCTACTGATCGCCGCCGGCTGCCTTTCTCAGCGTTATGGACCCATGCTCGTACAGGAAGTGCCCCAGCTTGACGGCGTGATCGGCACGCGCCGCTGGATGGACATTGTGCCGTTTGTGCACCAGCTCCGCCGCCGCAAACATCCTGAGCCGCTCTACCATCTGCCCGGCGATGCTGAGACCGTGGGTCGCGACGAGCGTAACGTACTGCGCGCCGCCCGCCAGGGGGCCAGCGCCTACCTGAAGATCGCCGACGGCTGCCGCCGCCCCTGCGCCTTCTGCACCATCCCCGAGATCAAGGGCACGCTGGTCAGCCGGCCGGTCCAGAGTATCGTCGAGGAGGCGGTGCGCCTGCAGGATGCCGGCGTGCACGAGCTGATCATCATCAGCCAGGACTCCACCGACTACGGGCACGACCTGGGTCTGAAAAATGGGTTGAGCCATCTGCTGGAGCGCGTCGTCGCTGCCGCTTCGGGCATCGACTGGATCCGCATCATGTATGCCTACCCGGGCTACGTTACGGACGAGCTGATCGCCACGATGGCGGAAACGCCCCAGATCCTGCCCTACCTGGACATTCCCCTGCAGCACGCCCATCGAGAGACGTTGAAGCGGATGCGCCGTCCGGCCAACGTGGACTGGGTCTATCGCACGGTAGACAAGCTGCGCAAGGCCATGCCCGACCTGGCGATCCGCACGACATTCATCGTCGGCTATCCCGGCGAGACCGACGAAGAGTTTGCAGCGCTGCTGGATTTCGTCCGCGATATGCGTTTCGACCGGGTGGGGGCTTTTACCTATTCGTATGAGGCTTCGACCCCTTCGGCGACCGTCTCGTGGCAGGTGCCGGACGAAGTGAAGGCGCAGCGCGTTGAGGAGCTGATGGGCCTGCAGCAGCGGATTTCGCTGGAGAAGAACCAGGAACAGGTGGGCCGCACGCTTCCCGTCCTGATCGAAGGCTACTCCGAGGAAGATGACGTCAGCGTGGGCCGCAGCTACCGTGACGCGCCTGAGATCGACGGCTACGTCTTCGTCCCGGGTCGCCTGCCGGAGGGCGAGATTGTGCCTGTGACTATAGACGGCGCGATGACCTACGACCTCACGGGCGTGCCGGCAGGATACCAGGCCGGTAATACGCTGATCACGCTCGATGCCGTTAACACGGCCGCGGAGCGATGAGGGAGCCCGAACCGGTTTCGGAGATCGCTCTGCCGGCGGGCAGGAGCCGTGGGGCGCCGGCCTCACGGTTCACCTGGGTACTGCTCATGCTCGGCGCGCTCCTGCTCGGTTCGGCCTGGATACTCTACTCGCGCGAGGCGCCGGACACCGGCAATATCGCCGGGCTGACCGAAGCGCCGGCCGTCGGCCACCTGGCACCCGATTTCAAGCTTGACACGCTG
>JAAYYY010000671.1 GCA_012515125.1 Chloroflexota bacterium | reverse complement strand
GGTGGGACGGCGCGAGCGGCCTCTCCGGCGCTGATCCAGGCGCCCGGCGGGCCAGATGAGGACACACCTGATGAACGAGTATGATCTGCACTTTGGCGCCGACGTGCACTGCACCGACGGCAAATGCGGGCGGCTGAGCGGCGTCGCTGTCAACCGTGACACGCGCGAAGTTACACACATCCTCGTCGAAGCGGGGCTGCTGTTGAAGAAAGCCCGCGTCTTTCCCTTCAGCCTCGTCAGCCAGGTGGGCGAGACCATCGACCTCGCTATCACGTCGGAGGCTGCCGGCGACTATCCCTACTTCCGCGAGGAGACGATCCTGACCGACGCGGGCAGCAGCGCCGGCGGCATGGTCACCGGAGGCCAGACCCTGGCGACGGCCCCGGCTGTCGTCCACCAGAAGGTCCGCCAGGGCGTGCCCGACGAGCGCGCCGTCATCGAGCGCGGCCTGCCCGCCATCTCGCCCGACGGGCGCGAGGGGCGGCTCGACCACCTGCTGGTTGACGCCGATACCCGGCGCATCAGCGCGCTTGTCCTGGAGAGCGGCGTGCTCTTCACCAGCCAGAAGCTCGTCCCCGGCGAGATGATTGAATCCCTCGCCGAGTCGGGCATCTACCTCAACGCCACGCCCGAGCAGATGGAGAACCTGCAGCCCTACGTGCGCGGCGAGAACGGCGAGCCAGAGCCGGTTGACCCGTCGGCCAGGCGCGTCGTCGATGAGAGCGGCTTCGCCACCGAAGGGCCCGGCTACCGCGTCGCCCGCGCGCTGGACGAGGACCCGCGCACGGCAGACGCCGCTATCGAAGTCATCTTCGAGCGCGGGATCATCACCCTGACCGGCACTGTCGATTCGCCGCAGACACGGGCCGCCGCCAAGGCCATCGCCGCCGCCGAGCCGGGCGTCGTCTCCGTCGTCAACAGCCTGAAGCTCGACCTGTAATCCTTCCCTGCCCGGCCGGGATGGGGTGAAACCCTACCATCGCCGCCGCCCGCGCCCCTTCCCGGCCCGCTCTTTCGCCTAAAGATAAGCGCCAGTTAAGCGGGCTCCCGATTATCGCTGCCCGATAGGGTATCCCCGGCCGTAATGACAAGCCTGCCTCCGGAATTCTACAATGCTCTCCTGTTGGTCCGGTAATGTCTCCAATAACAATGTGGCGGTGGCGCGTTCCCTTTCGCCGTGTACAACCCCCTCCGCCCCCCTGGAGGTGCAGGTTGAAGATGAGCCGGTTTCTGCTCGCCTCTCTATTCGTGCTTCTGCTTGGCCTGCTGGCAGGATGCGGCGCCGCCGACGACGTAGTAGTCAGGGGCCCAGCCATATTGCGGGGTGCGTCCGCCTATTTCGACGAGTTAGGTCTGGCAGCGCGGACGGTCGCCAGCACAGCGGACAACGCCGCGCCTTTCGCCGACGATGCGGTGGCCCGCCTCCGCCAGTTTGCGACAGCGTATGGCGACGATGCTGTTCGAGCCGCAAGCGAAGCCGCCAGCCCGCCGCCTGCAGCTGAAAGCCCGCTCGACGAGCTTTTCGTCGAGGTTCTCTGTTACCTGGGCGAAAACGGGCCGCCGGCCTCTGATGATCCGCAGCTGGAGGCTATCTTCGACCAGAGCCAATGGGTGCTGACGGAAAACGGATAGTTCACTCTCGTCTCCGCAGCGGACCAGTCCCTGCGCGATCTGGCGATGGAGAGCAACGGCGACGCGGAAAACTTCAATGCGGCGCTCAAGGGTTATTGCCTCGATAAAAAGTTTCGAGAGTTGCGCTGAGCGACCGTTTTGGGAAAAAGCGGCGTTTTCCGGTATCCTTACGCCCATGACCCAACCGGCCATGCTTCGCCGCCATCACAGCGACGCCGGGGCAATCGACATCCCCACCGCCCCTCTGTTTGCGCGGCCCGACGACGACCTGCTGCGCGGCCTGGAGACCCTGCTCTTTCTTAGCTGGGACCCGGCGGCGCCCGGCCCCTGGTTCGCGCGCCTCGCCATCTTCCCGCTTGCCGGCGGCGCCTTCTTTGTCGCCTGGGAGCGTGACGGGCAGCCGCCGCAGCTCGTCTCGCGCCTCACCCCCGACCGTCGCGCGGCGGCAGGGCGGGCGCTGTGGTCCATCTTCCTGCGCGACTTTCTGGCCGACCCGGAGAGCTACCGCACCGAACCGCTCGACCCGGCCCTCCTGCCCCAGACCATCACCAACTACCGGCCCGACCTGCTGCCCGAAGAGGCCGTGCGCGGGGCGGTAGCGCCCTGGAACGTCCCGACCGGCTACTTCGACAGGGCCTACGTGGAGGAGGCGTAGCGCAGGTCAGCAGCCCGCCGCCGGACCGGCCGGGGCGCCGCGTTGAAAACCCAACCTGCCAGAACCATCATGTGCAAAAGGAGCCAAAGCCTTGGCCTGGAGCTATCTACTGATTGCCGGACTGCTTGAGATTGGATGGGCCATTGGGCTCAAATACTCCGAAGGGTTCACGCGGCTGCTGCCGAGCGCGCTCACGGTGAGCGCCATGATCGCCAGCTTCGTCTTTCTCGGGCTGGCGCTGCGCTCCCAGCCGCTGGGCACAGCCTATGCCGTCGGGACCGGCATCGGGACCGTCGGCACCGTCGTGATCGGCCTGCGCCTGCTCTCGCCCGGCTAAACGGATAGCGGAGCGCGCCTGTCGTTCTGAACTGTGATTTATCTGATTGGGATGATGGACTATGATTTTTCGTCGTAGAGCGATTTTTCTAAATCGCTCCCCTGCTCGGGGCGCGCTCCAGAACGCGCATTACCCTCCCCGCCAACAGGCGCTATAATGGTTCTCAGTGCAACGGTCGGGAGTTAACCTATGCAGATTCTCATTGCCGACCCTATAGACGCGGAAGCGATCCGCGAGCTGGAACAGCGCCACGACGTGCGCTGCGCCTTCAAAGCCGATCCCGACGAGATGCGCGCGCTGATTGCCGACTGCGAAGTCGTCGTCTTTCGCAGCCGCGCCCAGCTCACCGCCGACCTGATGAGCGCCGCCCCCAACCTACGGCTGCTCATCCGCGCCGGCTCCGGCACCGACAATGTAGACCTCAGCTACGTGCAGCGCCACGACTTGCTGCTCGTGCGCATCCCCGGCCCCGGCGCCACCG
>JAAYYY010000670.1 GCA_012515125.1 Chloroflexota bacterium | reverse complement strand
CGACGGACGTAGAGCACGCCCAGCCCGTTCATCAGACCGGCCAGCAGCCAGAGCATCCAGGCAGTCTGGTCCAGCTCGCCGGTGCCGGCGGCATACGCAGCAGGCGCCGTCACGGCCAGGGCTACGGCGCCAGCGATCTCCATGCCCAGGCTGCGCAACTGCGCCCTTTTTTGCAGGGCGACAAACAGGTAGGCGGCCATCACCAGAGCCAGAGGAGCTCCGAGAGGCAGAAGCTCGTTGTGCCCCAGCGCCAGAAGCCCGGCCAGAGAAAGCGCGCCGAGCAATCCCAGGCCAATGGTCCAGCCGGCAGCGAGCGGACCGTCGCTGCGGCGACCCTTGCCCTGGCGCACGCGCAGCCACGCCGTGGCCGGCTGCCGCATGAGGAAGATGCTGAGACCACCCAGGAGCACAAGCAACGTGGCGAAAGTGAACCGCCCGGCCACAGCCGCACCCAGCAGGTAGGGCACGAGTAACCAGGACCAGGAACCGTGTTCGGCAGGAAGGATGAGAGAGCGGCGGAAGATAGAACGTTGGCTCATGGCGACGATGTTGGCATCCATTGAGGACGATGCAGGACCATTATACTTCGACCAGGGCAGTTGTCTCGGCCTCTCTGTTCTGCGGGCGACTCTGGGCCACGAGCATGACAATGGCGACGAGCACCGGGCCGAGGCTGGCCCAGGCCGCGATCTGCAGCGCCCACGCCGTACCCCAGGATGGGGGCCAGAGCAGCGTCAGGGGCATCAGGCTCAGTTCCAGGAGGATGACGGCGCCGACCATCCAGGGCCGGGCGCTCACGGCGCGCCGTCCCCAGCGCTGCTCGGCAGCGGCGATGACGCCCAGGGTGACAAAGCCGAGCAAAAGCCAGTGTAGATAGGGGATGCGCAGGGCCATCGAACCGGCCCACGCGGCACCTGCAGGGACGCTCATGACCAGCTCGGCAACCGCCTTCAGCGATAGGAAAGCCAGGGGAACCAGCCACAGCCGGCCCTTTTCCCAGGCGGCAGGAAGCAGCGCCCAGACGTTAGCCAGCAGGCCGGCGCCTACCAGGAGAGCGGCACCTCCGACCAGCCAGCGCACGGCCCCCGGCACGGAGCCGGCCGGCAGGCTGAGCAGGAAGGTGAGCGGCAGGCCGGCGACGAGCAGCGTCTCGCCCCAGCGCGCAGCGCGCCCCGTCGCCGCCTCGGGCAGCGCGGCATAGGCGAGGCCTAGCAGGGCGAGCACAAACCAGCCGTCGGCGAAGATGTCGAGGAAGAGGTGGGTGAGGGCCAGCGACCAGATGGGATCTTCAAGGCCGAGCACGTTGGAGAGCGCCAGGCCCCAGGCGCCCAGTGACGAAAGCACGAGGAAGCCCAGAGCCGCGTCCCACAGCCGCAGCCACGGGTAGCGCGGCAGCCCCCGCGCCATCCGGCGATAGATGGCGACGAAGCCGTACCAGAGCAGTACGTTGAGGCCGGCGAGGATAGTTGACGTGGGCAGGCTGCTGCCGCCTATATTGACCGGCCGGTAGCCGGTGAGCAGAAAGGAGACGTAGGCTGCCAGCGAAGCGGCGATGATCGCCGCCAGCAGCCGTGGCAGCCCGCGCGACGGCGGAGCAGGCAGGCGCGCGGCGATCAGGGCCATCAGGGCCGGCGTTACCCAGCCAAAATACATCAGGTGTGAGTGGGCGTGGCGCACGTTCAGGAGCTGTAGCCCGGCCGGAAAACCGCCGAGCATCCCAAAGCGCAGCAGGCTGCCGGTCGCGCCGGCCACGACGAAGCAGAACAGCGCAGCCAGCCAGGCGCGCCGCAACGGACGTTGTTCGGTGTGTTGCATCAGAAGGAGAATACCTCCGCTTAGCGGCCCGGCGGGAAGATACTGACTGTATCGCCGGGCCGGATCACGGTCTGCAGGCCGTCTTCGTAGCGCGCATTCCGGCCGTTAACCAGCACCCGCCAGTCCGGCCGGACCTGGTAGCCGGGGCGGACGGTCAGCCAGGGACGGCCGCTGCTATCGTCGCGCATCTGATCTTTCCAGACGATGTCGCAGATCATCGGCCGGCTCTCCGGGAAGTACTCGAAGAAACGGTGCATCACCAGGTCGAGCGTCGCCGACTCGGGAACCGTCATCTGTAGAACCGGCCGGTTGGCCAGGGCGCGCATCTTGCCGTATAGCTGCAGCGGAACGGCGAACTCGCCGCGGTCCCACTCTCGCGCCACCT
>JAAYYY010000010.1 GCA_012515125.1 Chloroflexota bacterium | reverse complement strand
CGTCGGGGCAGGGGATGGGGCCGGTGCTGACCATGGCCGACGAGCAGGAAGCGTACGCGCTATCCGACCGCGCGACCTATCTGGCGCGCACGCTGGAGGGCACGGAGCTGGAAATCCTCGTGGAGGGTGACGAGCGCCTGTTCAATCCCTACGGCGTCATCGCCGTGAACCCGGACAAGAACGAGCAGATTCAGGTCGATCTGGCGAATACGTTCATCGACTGGCTGATCGCGGTGGAGACGCAGGAGCTGATCGCCCAGTTCGGCGTTGACGAATTCGGCCAATCGCTGTTCATACCTGATTCGGCTCCGTGGAACGAGGCGCAGGGGAGCTAACCGGCGCCAGCGGTAACGAGAGCGTAAAGGTGCTGCCAGCGCCGGGACCGGCGCTGGCAGCGACCAGCTCGCCGCCCATGGCCCAGGCCAGATAGCGGGAGATGGTCAGGCCGATTCCACTGCCCCCGCTCTGGCGCGAGCGCGAGCTGTCCACGCGGTAGAAGCGCTCGAAGATGTAGGGCAGGACTTCGGCGGGGATGCCGATGCCGGTATCCGCCACGACGACCTCGGCCTGCCGCCCGGCGACGCCCACCGAGACGGTAATCGTGCCCCCTTCCGGTGTGTAGCGGATCGCGTTGCCGATCAGGTTGTGGGCGATCTGCACCGCGCGATCGGCGTCGACGAGGACTTCCGGGGCAACCTGGGGCGGCGCGAAAGCGAGGCTGACGCCCTTGCTCTCGGCCTGGGGCTGCAGCGCCGTGACTGCCTGCCGGACGAGCGGCACGAGGGGCTGCGGCGCCAGGTTCAGGCTGATCTGCCCGGCCTCGACGCGGGAGAGGTCCTGGAGATCGTCGATGAGCCGCCGCAGCCGCCGCAGCTCCTGAGCCATGGCGTTAAACGTCTCCGGCTCGGCCGGGAAAAGGCCATCGAGCAGCCCTTCCAGGTAGCCGGCAAGCGCCGTCAGCGGGGTGCGCAGCTCGTGGGCCACGTCGCCGATGAGGGTCACCCGCTGCTGCTCGACGCGCTCCAGCTCTTCGGCCATCTGGTTGAAGCTGGTGGCGACCAGCGCCAGCTCATCGCTGTCGGGAACGTCGCAGCGCTCGGCGTAGCGACCGGCGGCGATACGCCGGCTGCTGAGGGCAAGCTGGTAAAGGGGGTTCAGGATCTGGCGGGCGAGGAGCAGGCCGGTAACCAGGGCGGCGACGATGGCGCCGAGGGCGCCGATGCCGACGGCGATCAGCATCCGCGTGCGGAAGGCCGCCGACAGCTCGCGGGCCAGCCCGGCTGCCTGCACCTGGTCCCCGACGCCGGCGACGGCTGCCGCCAGCATGGCCTCGACGAGCAGGTTGGTGACGGCGAGGACGACGACGACGCCGACGACGACCACGACCATCTGGGCGCCGACAATGCGCCAGCGGAGCTGCCCGAAGAGAGGATGGCGCTTCATGCCGGCTGGTCCACGAGCTTGTAGCCCACGCCGCGCACGGTCTCAATCAGCGGCTCGCCGGTGGCCTCTTCCAGCTTGCGGCGCACCTGCCCGACGTAGACATCTACCACCCGCTCGTTGCCGTAGAAGTCGATACCCCAGACCCGGTCCAAAAGCTGTTCCCGCGTGAGCACCCGGCCGGCGTGCAGAGCGAGTTCCCAGAGCACCTTGAACTCCGTCGGCGTCAGCTCCAGCGGGCCGTTCGGGGTGGTGGTCTCGTAGCGGTCGGGGTCAATGGTCAGGTGGCGGAAGCGGCGCACGTTGTCTGGGGGCGCGGCCCGGCGCTGCCGCCGCAGGATCGCCTCGACACGCGCCACCAGCTCTCGCGGGCTGAAAGGCTTGGTCAGGTAATCGTCGGCGCCGATCTTCAGGCCGGCAACCCGATCGGCCTCTTCGGCGCGGGCGGTGAGCATGAGAATGTAGACGTCGGAGCGCTCCCGCAGGCGAGCCGCCACCTCCATCCCGTCCATCCCGGGCAGGTTGAGGTCGAGAATGATCAGATCGGGGCGGTGGGCCTGGGCCAGCGCCAGCGCCTCGGCCCCGTTCTCACTGCTGATCACCTGGTAGCCGGCGCTCTCCAGATAGGTGCGCACGACACGCTGGATGCTCGCTTCGTCTTCGACAACAAGAATGGTTGGTCTGGTCATCGTCTCTGTTCCCGGCAACCGGCTCGATTATACCGGCGGCGACAGAGGGCGCGAACGCTGCCCGGCGAGCAGCCTGCGGGACGCAAGGGAGGGGTGGACTGATTACATTTGTCAGGCATATGGTATGACAACTAACACTGCCTGGGGGAAGCAGAGTCAGATATTCTTTAGGCATTCTTTGGACGGGCGAGCTTTTGTCGGAGGCATTGAATGGCCACAGAAAAGTGGGTCGTGGTTAAGAGACAGTGGTGTGATGTCCTGCAGCGCGAGGCCGAGCTGCTGGAACGGCGCGTCTATCCCGATAGCACGCTCCCGGACACGGAAGGATTTCGCGTTCTCGCCCGCAAATGCTCGGCAGACATCGAGTGCAATCTGATGGGCTGCCCGTGCAAGTGGGCCTACACCGCTCCTACGATTGACCGCTTCAACTTCGCACATTAACCCGGCACCAGCCAAGCCTGATCAGGGGCTGATCAGTGATTGGAAGAGGGACCGGCTGGTGTAAGGCCGTTGGAGGCCGGGGGGTCCAATCAGCGCCGGTGCGCTGCCACGATATGGCAACACGCCGGCGCTTTTTTTGGGCATAAACGTCGAGGGGCGGCTGCGATAACCAACCGCAGCCGCCCCGTTCACTTCCGGCCCGGTGCTCGCCGGGGCCGCTGGCGCGGAGACCGGCTCGCACAGTTGATGGTTTACACGTATCCCGGGCCGTAGGAACTGACGACCTGAATGTAGTTGGCTCGCTCGAACGCAGCGGGAGCCGCCACGTTGATCTGGCTCAGGCTGCCACGCAGCTCGTCGAGGGAGTTGTACTCGTGCTCAACGAGCCAGCGCGCCACCTCGGTAAGTATCTCGCCGATGCGCCCCAGCCCGTTCTGCAACAGCTCGGAGGCCATCATCGTGACGGTCGCGCCTGCCGCCAGCCCCTTGAGCACGTCGGTTGACGTGTGCACGCCGGTGGTCAGGCCCAGGTCGGCCCGAATGCGACCGTAAAGAATGGCCGTCCAGCGCAGCGGCAGCCGCAGCTCGTCGGAGTCGCTGAGCACCAGGTTCGGCACGACTTCCAGAGCGTCCAGGTCGAAGTCGGGCTGGTAGAAGCGGTTGAACAGGACCAGAGCATCGGCCCCGGCGTCGTCCAGCCGGCTGGCCATGTTGGCCATCGAGCTGAAGTAGGGGCTGAGCTTCAGGGCGATGGGAATCTGGACCGAGGCCTTCACGTCGCGCAGGACGTTCAGGTAGATCTCCTCCACTTCGGCGCCGGTGAGCTCCGGATTCGTCGGGATGTAGTAGATATTCAGCTCCAGCGCGTCGGCGCCGGCTTGTTCGATCAGGCGGGTATACTCTATCCAGCCGCCGGTCGATACGCCGTTCAGGCTGGCGATGACTGGAATGTCGAGCGCTTCCTTCGCCCGCGCAATATGGTTGAGGTAGGCGTCCGGGCCGATCATCCGGTAGCTGGGCGCTTCGGGGAAGAAGGTGATCGATTCCGGATAGATCTCGGTGCCCTGCGTGAGGTATTCGTTCAGGGTCTTGCTCTCCATCCGGATCTCTTCTTCAAAGAGCGAATAGAGGACGACGGCGGCAGCGCCGGCATCTTCCATACGGCGCAGCGTGCTGACGTGGCGCGAGAGCGGCGACGACGAGGGCACGATCGGATTCTTCAGTTTGAGCCCCAGGTAGGTCGTACTCAGATCCATGTGAATTCTCCTTCTGCAGGCATGAGCCACCTGCCGGAATCGGGTCTCTTCCTGTCACAGAAAGAGGAGCGGCAGACAGACTACCGCTCCTCTCCCATCTCAATTAACGATGGCCGTTTCCGTTCTCGGCCTTAGCCATCCGCTCGTAGGCTTCCCAGCGGGTGTTGACGTCCGCCTGCGCCAGATGGAGCAGCCGCTCGGCCGCTTCAGGGTTGCTCTGCGTGAGCATCCGGTAGCGACCTTCCCGGTAGATGTACTTGTCCAGCGGCAGGCTGGGCGCGCGGGAGTCTAGCTGGATGGGGTTCTTCCCTTCGGCAGCCAGATCGGGGTTGAAGCGGAAGAGAGGCCAGTAACCGGACTTGACGGCGGCGTCCTGTTGCTCCAGACCGAAGCGCAGGTCGTAACCGTGCGCGATGCAGTGTGTGTAGGCAATGATCAGCGACGGGCCGTCGAAGGCTTCGGCCTCGAGGAAGGCCCGGACTGTCTGCCCGTCGTTGGCGCCCATGGCGACGCGGGCGACGTAGACGTTGCCGTAGGTCATCGCCAGCATGCCCAGGTCTTTCTTGGGCAGCGGCTTGCCGGCAGCGGCGAACTTGGCAACCGCGCCGCGCGGGGTCGCTTTGGACATCTGCCCGCCGGTGTTCGAGTACACCTCGGTGTCGAGGACGAGAATGTTGACGTTGCGACCCGACGCGATGACGTGGTCCAGACCGCCGTAGCCGATGTCATAGGCCCATCCGTCGCCCCCGACAATCCACACCGACTTCTTGACGAAGACGTCGGCCAGGCTGAGCAGGTTCTCCAGATCGGGCCGGGCCTCGTCCAGCTCGGCGTCGCCGCTGCGCAGCAGTTCTTCGAGGCGATGCTTCAGCTCGGCGACACGGCCGCGCTGGGCGCGGATCTCTTCGTCGTTCAGCTGGTCGGCGTAGATGATGGCGTCGGTCAGCTCCGCGCCGATCAGGTCGCGGTGGACGCGCAGCAGGTGCGTGGCCGCCTCCAGCCGCTGGTCGAGCGCGACACGCATGCCGAAGCCAAACTCGGCATTGTCCTCGAAGAGGGAGTTCGACCAGGCCGGGCCGCGCCCCTCGTCGTTCTTGGCCCACGGGGTGGTAGGCAGGTTGCCGCCAAAGATCGAGGAGCAGCCCGTGGCGTTGGCGATCAGGGCCCGGTCGCCAAAGAGCTGGCTGAGCAGCTTCAGGTAGGGCGTCTCGCCGCAGCCGGCACAGGCGCCGGAGAACTCAAAGAGCGGCTCCAGTAGCTGGTTGTACTTCACCTGATTGAGCGGGATTTCTGCCGGGTCGGCATAGGGCAGGGTTTCGAAGAACGCCCAGTTCTCTGCTTCCTGCTCGCGGATCGGCGCCTGCGGGGCCATGTTGATGGCCTTGAACTTCGGCTGAGCCTTGTTCTTGGCCGGGCAGACCTCGACGCAGAGCGCACAGCCCGTGCAGTCTTCCACGGCAATTTGCAGCGTGTAGAGATCGTCCTTCCATTCGCGGAAGCGCGCCGGGGCCGTCTTGAAGGAGGCAGGTGCGCCGGCTACGGCGTCCTTAGTGACGACCTTCTGACGGATGACAGCGTGCGGGCAGACGAAAACGCACTTGCCGCACTGGATGCAGATATCGGGGTCCCAGACCGGAACCTCCACGGCGATGTTGCGCTTCTCCCACTGGGTGGTCGCGGTCGGATAGGTGCCATCGGCGGGCAGCGCGCTGACGGGCAGCAGGTCGCCCTCACCGGCCATCATCCGCGCCGTCACCTTCTGTACGAAGTCGGGCGCTTCCGCAGGCACGATGGGTGGCCGGACCAACTCACTGGTCACCTCGGCCGGAACCTGGACCCGGTACATGTGCGACAGGGCGGCATCGACGGCCGCATAGTTCTGCTCGACGACTGTCTGGCCGCGCTTGCCGTAGGTTTTGGCAATGGCCTCCTTGATCTCGCGGATGGCGTCTTCGCGGGACAGCAGCGGCTCGCCCGTGATCTCTTCCAGAAGGGCGAAGAAGCAGGTCTGCATGATCGTGTTGATGCGCCGCCCCATGCCTGTCTGGTCGGCCACCGTGTAGGCGTCTACGACGTAGAACTTCAGGTTCTTGTCGATGATCTGGCGCTGCATCGAGCGCGGCAGGGCATCCCACACTTCCTCCGGCCCGTAGGGGCTGTTCAGGAGGAACGTGGCGCCCGGCGCCGCCAGAGCGAGCACGTCGTAGCGCTCGACAAAGCTAAACTGGTGGCAGGCGACGAAGTTCGCCGACTCGATCAGGTAGGTGGAGTGAATCGGCCGCGGCCCAAAGCGCAGGTGGCTGACGGTCCGCGCGCCGGATTTTTTGGAGTCGTAGACGAAATAGCCCTGGGCGAACTTGGTCGTGTTCTCGCCGATGATGCGGATCGAGTTGTGGTTCGCGCCCACCGTTCCGTCGGCGCCCAGCCCATAGAAGACGGCGCGCACGACGTCGTCCGACTCGATCATGAACGAGCGGTCCCACGGCAGGCTGGTGTGGGTCACGTCGTCGTTGATGCCGATGGTGAAGTGGTTCTTGGGCCGTTCTTTCTTCAGCTCGTCGAAGACGGCCTTGACCATACCGGGGGTGAACTCCTTGGAGCTGAGACCATAGCGGCCGCCGACGACGCGCGGCATGGCGTCGAACTGGCTCTCGCCGCTGCTAATCAGCTCGTTGAGCGCGGTGACGACGTCCAGGTAGAGCGGCTCGCCGGTCGAACCGGGTTCCTTGGTGCGGTCGAGCACGGCGATGGCGCGCGTGCTGGCGGGCAGCGCCCGGACAAACGCTTCGCTATCAAACGGGCGGTAGAGGCGCACGATCAGCACGCCCACTTTTTCGCCCTGCTGGATCAGATAATCGGCTGTCTCGCGTGCTGTCTCCGCGCCGGAGCCCATCAGGACGATGACGCGCTCGGCGTCGGGCGCACCCACATAATCAAAGAGGTGATACTGCCGGCCGGTGAGCGCGGCAAACTCGTCCATGGTCTCCTGGACGATGCCCGGCGTTGCCAGGTAATAGGGGTTTACCGTCTCGCGGCCCTGGAAGTAGACGTCCGGGTTGGCTGCCGTGCCGCGCATGACCGGATTTTCCGGCGTCAGGCCCCGCGCGCGGTGCGCACGGACCAGCTCGTTGTCGATCATCGCCCGAACAACCGGCACGTCTACCGGCTTGATTTTGTTGATCTCATGAGAGGTGCGGAAGCCGTCGAAAAAGTGGACGAAAGGCACTCGCGCTTTCAGTGTGGCGGCATGGGCGATGAGCGCCGTGTCCATCACTTCCTGCGGGTTGTTGGAGGCGATAAAGGCAAAACCCGTGTTGCGGGCCGCCATGACGTCGCTGTGGTCGCCGAAGATGGACAGGGACTGCGCCGCCAGCGAGCGGGCTGCCACGTGGAAGACCGTCGAGGTCAGCTCGCCGGCGATCTTGTACATATTCGGGATCATCAACAGCAGACCCTGGGAGGCGGTGAATGTCGTGGTCATGGAGCCAGTCTGCAACGCTCCGTGCACGGCCCCGGCCGCGCCACCTTCCGATTGCAGCTCCACCACCAGCGGCACCGTACCCCAGATATTCCGCCGGCCCTCGGCCGACCACTGGTCAGCCAACTCTCCCATGGCGGACGATGGGGTGATCGGGTAGATGGCGATCACCTCGTTGACCAAGTGAGCAATCGTGGCCGCAGCCTCGTTGCCGTCAATGGTCAGGAACATATCTTTTTTCTCGGCTAACGTTGCCATACTGATTCTCCAGTGATCGGTGCTCGATGGGTGGTGAGCGGTGAGGGAGGGCCCCCTCACCGCTCACCGCTACAGGTCGATTACTCCCGTTCGGCGAGCGCCGCGTGGGCCGCCGCGAGGCGGGCAATCGGCACGCGGAACGGGGAACAGGATACATAGTTTAGGCCCAGCTTGTGGCAGAGGGCGATGCTGGCGGGGTCGCCGCCGTGCTCGCCGCAGATGCCGATCTCAAGATCCGGGCGGGTGCTGCGACCCTCGTTCACAGCGATTTCCATCAGGCGACCCACGCCGTCGGGATCGATTGTGGCGAACGGGTTCTCCGGCAGGATGCCGCGCTGGATGTACTCGATCAGGAAGCCGGCCTCGGCATCGTCGCGGCTGACGCCAAACGTCGTCTGGGTCAGGTCGTTGGTGCCGAAGCTGAAGAACTGGGCGATCTCGGCGATCTCGGCTGCGGTCAGCGCCGCGCGGGGGATCTCGATCATCGTGCCAAACTTGTAGTCAATCTGGCAGTTCTTTTCGGCCATCACGGCACGCGCTTCGGCCTCCAGCTCAGTCTGCTCGACCTTCAGCTCGTTCACGTGCATGGTCAGCGGGATCATGACCTCGGGATGGGGCTCGATACCCTCTTTAGCGACGTTGCACGCCGCCTCGAAGATGGCTCGCACCTGCATGGTGGTCAGCTCGGGAATGAGGATGCCGAGGCGGACGCCGCGCGTGCCGAGCATCGGGTTCTGCTCGCGCAGCGCTTCGACGCGCTCCAGGTAGTCCTGCTTGATGCGGATTTCATCGAGCGACGCGTCAATCTCGCTCAGCGTATGGTAGTGCTGCAGGCGCACCTTGTGATCGGCCAGCTCCTGGATCAGCTCTTCGAAGGTCGGCAGGAACTCGTGGAGCGGCGGGTCGATGAGACGGATGATTACGGGCAGCCCGTCCATGGCGCGGAAGATGCCTTCGAAGTCGGCGCGCTGGTAGGGCAGCAGCTGCCCGATGGCCTCGTTGCGGTCGGTAACGGTCTTGGCCATGATCATCCGCTGGACAATGGGCAGGCGCTCCTGCCCGAAGAACATATGCTCGGTCCGGCAGAGGCCGATGCCCTCGGCGCCATATTCGCGGGCCCGCCGCGCATCCTGCGGATAGTCGGCGTTGGCCCAGACGCCAAGCCGGCGGTACTCGTCGGCCCAGCTCAGCAGCTTGAGCAGGTGAGGGTTGCTGATGTCGGGCACGACGGTCGGCAGCTTGCCCTGGTAGACGAAGCCGTTGGTGCCGTCGATGCTGATCCAGTCACCTTCGGCGATGGTCAGCTCTTCGTTGAGCGTCATGACGCGGGCGTCCAGGTCGATTTCCAGGTCGCTGACGCCGACGACGGCGGGCTTGCCAAACTGGCGGGCGACGAGGGCGGCGTGGCTGGTGCGCCCGCCACGGCTCGTCAGAATACCCTGGGCCGCAAGCATGCCGTGAACGTCGTCGGGCTTGGTTTCTGGCCGGGCCATGATGACCTGCCGGCCTTCCTCTTTCGCCCACCGTTCGGCTGTATCGGCGTCAAAGGCGACGACGCCGACGGCAGCGCCCGGCGAGACGTTGAGGCCGGTGGCAAACGGTTCTATT
>JAAYYY010000669.1 GCA_012515125.1 Chloroflexota bacterium | reverse complement strand
CTGCACAACATCCTCTTTGTACATGCCGATCTGGATCACTGGCGCCTTCCTCCACGGTCTGTAGAACTGCTAACTGTCTTTCGTTTTCTCGACCGGGAGCTATTCCCAATGATCCGCGAGGCCGTTCGGCCTGGTGGTCTCGTCGTCTACCAGACGCGCACCGTGCGCTGGCTCGAGCGCGAGCCGGATGCTTCCCTGCTCTATCTGCTTGAATCTGATGAACTGCGGCAGCGCTTCGCCGGCTGGGAAATACTCGACTACGAAGAAGAAGACGTCAGCGACGCAATTGTGGCGCGACGGCCGGAGCTTTCCTGATACTGGTTCGATGCGCCAACTGTTCCACGTGAAACATCGTGGCCCAAATCTCCCCTTTCCCGGCCCATAAATCCATGCTAGGATCGGGGCATCATCGTTATTGATTGACCTGCACGAAAGCCGGAGCAGTGGAACATGCCTGCCCGGCATCCGGGAGGATACTCATGCGCAAATGGATCTGGCAAGGGCGCCCATGGCAGGCCTTCAAGAGCTTCGCCATTCTCTTCTCCTTCACGATGAATCTGGTCCTGCTGATTGCCCTCCTGCTCGCCGTACCGCACATCCTTCCTGTCGTGGGACAGGTCGCCGTACCCCTCGTCGGCGGGCTGAGCGAAAGCTTTGAGCAGATGGGCGCCGCCCGCATCGAGCGTACCATCGTCGTCGCCGACTCGGTCCCGGTGCAGTTCGACGTGCCCCTCAACACGACCTCCGTGGTGACGCTCGCCGAGCCGGTGCCGATTACCGTGCCTGCCTCCTTCGTCTTACCGGCCGGGGGCGGCACCATCAACGGCACAGTCGCCCTCGAGCTTCCCGCCGGGACGAACTTACCTATCAACCTGGACCTCACAGTGCCCGTCAGCAATACCATTCCGGTCAATCTCGACGTTGCCGTCGACATTCCCCTGAGCGAAACCGATCTCGGCCGGCCGTTCACCACATTGCAGCAGCTCTTCTCGCCGCTTGACGTGATGCTCAGGCAGCTACCGGCCGACAACGACGAGCTCATCAACCGGCTCACCCACCGCAACGCGCCACCCACCGACGACACGGCGGAGACCGCTCAGGACGCAGCCCGCTAAATGGACCCGGCCGGACAACCGCCCGTCATCGACTATGAGGGCTCCGACTATCGCAGCCGCTTCTGGGAGGGCCAGGGCCGGAGCTACGAAGACAGGGTCGAGCGCATAGCCCTCCGCCGGCTGCTTCCGCCCCGTGGCGACACGCTCATCGACCTGGGCGCCGGATTCGGCCGGCTGGCCGACGAGTACCAGGGCTACCGCCGGGTGGTGCTTTTCGACTACTCCCGCTCGCTCCTGCGCGAAGCCCAGGAAAGGCTCGGCGACGATCCCCGCTTCATTTACGTCGCCGGCAACTGGTACAACCTGCCGTTCGTCGATGGCCTGTTCGACGCGCTCGTGCAGGTGCGCACCATCCATCACGCCGCCGACGTTCCGGCCCTCTTTGGAGAGCTGGCCCGCGTTGCCTATCCGGCCGGGCATTACATACTCGAGTTCGCCAGCAAACGCAACCTCAAGGCGATGCTGCGCTATCACCTGCGCCGGCAGACCTGGTCTCCCTACGAGCCGGAGCCGGTCGAGTTTGCCGCGCTCAACTTCGACTTCCACCCAGATTGGATCAGGGAGCGGCTGTGCGAAGCGGGGTTTGAGCCAGAGGAAATCCGCGCCGTCTCTTATTTCCGCCTGCAGCCGCTCAAGCGTCTGGTCCCAACCGGCCTTCTCGCGGCGCTGGATCGGGCGCTACAGCCGGCGGGAAGGTGGGTGCAGCTAACGCCCAGCGTCTTCGTGCGCAGCGCCAACCCACGCGGGAACGCCCCGGCTCCGTCCGGCGCCTTCTTTGCCTGTCCTTCGTGCCGCACGCCCCTTCCAGACCGCGAGGAAACGCCGCCACGGCTGATCTGCCCCTCCTGCGCCCTAATCTGGCAGGTCGAAAACAACCTCTTCGACTTCAAAGAGCCTGTTTGATCTCCTCCACTGCAAACTCAATGGCGCCTCCAGGAGTTGTCTGGCAGCCCCAAATGTGGTATGCTATGAATGTATGACACGGTGCGTCATAATTGGATATGCCTATGAGTAACCAGTGGGTACATTCGTTCCAGGCCGACAACGGACTCGAGGTAAGGGTCAGGCAGCTCTGCCCCGACGACGTGCCTTGCCTGCTGCAAATCTTTGAGAAGATGTCGCCGCAGAGTCGATATATGCGCTTCAACGAGCCGTTGACCAATCCCGATCCAGAATGGCTCCTGGAACAGGCCTATCGGCTGTCCGACATCCCACCGGATCGTGGGTGCGGCTGGCTCGCCTTTGCCGATCTGCCCGGCGAGGAAAACGCGTGCGTGGGCGGCATCCGCTGTCTTCGCGTCTCTGATGAGCTGGCCGAGATTTCCCTCGTCGTCTGGGACGACCTGCAGGGCATCGGCATCGGCAGCAACCTGCTCGACTATGCCTGCCGGAAGGCCTACACCCGTGGCTTCAAGCGGGTGATTGGCATCGTCCAGAGCTACAATGTGCAGCTCTGGCATAGCCTGAAACGTCTCGGCATTCCCACCACCCGCCAGCGTGAAGGAACGATGGTTCTCATCGAGGCTGACCTGACCGGCCTGGGCCTGGACGACGCTGTCGAAGAATCCGAAAACGGCCCTCTACCCTAGATTATGTCAACTAAACCTCGGTTATCCAGGTGCTTCGCTGGTCTCGCCGCAGCGGGCGGCGTGGCGACCGCCATGTCCGTGACCATCCGGCACCTTCTCCGGCGCTCGCTTCCCGTCACCAGCGGCTCTCAGGTCGTCGAAGGGTTGCACGAGCGCGTCACCGTCATTCGCGACCGCTGGGGCGTGCCCCATATCTACGCCGGCAACGCCGAGGACCTTTTCTTCGCCCAGGGCTTTGCCCACGCGCAGGACAGACTATTCCAGATGGAGGCCTACCGACGCGTTGGGTTAGGGCGTCTCGGCGAGCTGGTCGGTTCATCCGCTCTCGACGGCGATCGCCTGGCACGCATCGCCGGCTGGCACCGCGCTGCCGAGGCCCTCGTGTCGGGTATGCTCGAAGACGAGGAAACGGCGCGCGTCGCTCGCGCCTATGCAGCCGGCGTCAACGCGTTCATCGCCTCCGGGACGCTTCCTCCCGAATACACTCTGCTTGCCTGCCGCCCGGAGCCCTGGCGCCCGCTCGACAGCGCCGCGTGGGCCGCCGTGCTGGCCTGGGGCCTGTCGGCGAACTGGGAAATGGAGCTGCTCCGCGCCCGCCTGATCGCTGCGCTTGGCGCGGAGCGTGCGGCTGATCTGGCGCCCGGCTACGGCGACGGCTACCCGGCCATCGTGCCCGGCCCCACTGTCGGCACCCGCGCAGCAGAGGCGCTGGCTGCCGCCTACCAGGAGTTCGTGCGGAACATGCCGTTTCCGGTTGTGCCCGGTGGAACGGGCGCGGGGAGCAATAACTGGGTCGTCAGTGGCGAGCACACCCGCAGCGGCCGGCCTATCCTGGCCAACGATCCCCACCTTCCACCGCTCTTTCCGCCGATCTGGTACGAGAACCATCTTGTCGGCGGCGGGTACAACGTGACCGGTTTCACTTCGCCGGGCTTCCCGGGGGTAATCCTCGGCCATAACGAGCGCATCGCCTGGGGAGTGACAAACGCTTTCCCCGACATTCAGGACCTGTACGTCGAGCGGTTCCATCGCGAAGACGACCTGCTCTACGAAGTTGACGGCCAGTGGGTGCGGGCGGAGGAACGTCTGGAGACGATCAAGGTCCGCGGGCGGCGCGAGCCGCATGTCGAGCGTGTCCGCTACACGCGCCACGGCCCGGTCATTTCGTCCCTGGTCCCTGGTCTTGGCGTGGATCTGGCCCTCCGCTGGGCCGCCCACGATCCGCACAATCATATGAGGGCCGTTCTGGACATCTGCCGGGCGACAGACTGGGATAGCTTCCAGGAAGCGGCCCGCCACTGGGCTTTCCCATCCCAGAATCTGGTCTATGCAGACGTGGATGGCAACATCGGCTATCTCATGCCCGGTCACGTGCCGCGACGCGCCCAGGGACAGGGACTGGCGCCGGCTCCCGGATGGACGAGCGACTATGACTGGCGCGGCTGGATTCCGGCCGGCGAGCTGCCCCGGCGCTACAACCCACGAGAGGGCTTCATTGTCACAGCCAACAACCGGGTCGTCGCCGACGATTACCCCTATTTCATCTGCGGCGAATGGCTGCCGCCTTACCGGGCCATGCGCATCGCCGAGCTGCTGCAGGCGCAGAGGCCGCTGGACCTCGAAGCCATGGCGCGCATTCAGAACGACACCCTGAGCCTGCCGATGAAGCGCTTCGTCCGGCTGGCCCTCCCGCTGCTCGAAAAGGGCCATGAGCTGGCGCCCGAGCTCCGGGAGGCAGCCGCTCTCCTGGAAGGCTGGAACGGCGACATGCGGGCTGACAGCAGCGCGGCGACTCTGGCCTTCGCCTGGTTTGTCCATTTTTTGCACGCTGCTCTGGAGCAGGCGTTGGGGTCCGAACTGAAGGATTCGCTGCTCCAGACCAACCAGCCCGAGCAATTCGCAGGCAGCCCGTTCCAGGAAGTGGCCCACGAGCTCGTGCTCTGCTGGCTGGAGGGTGGGCCGCCCGGCTGGGTGCGTCCTGTCGAGTCGCTGGTGCAGCCGGCCTTTGGCGAAGCCGTCGCCGCGCTCGCCCGCCGCTTCGGGCCGCTCCCACAGAGATGGCAGTGGGGCCGTCTGCACGCCGTCCATCTCCGGAACGAGCTGGCGCGTATTCCGGTTGCCGGGCGGCTATGGCGACCGCTGAAATTCCCGGCCGGCGGGGACGGCTACACCGTTAACCAGGCCGAAGTAGCGCCCAACTTCCCGCCCGGGCCGGTAGAGATCATTGCCAGCTGCCGCATGATTATCGACGTGGGCGAGTGGGACAACAGCATCAGCGCGCTCCCCGGCGGCCAATCGGGCCATCCCGCCAGCCCGCACTACCACGATCATGTTGATGATTGGCGGCATGGTCGCTATCATCCGATGTTGTTCAGTCGCGGCGCTATCGACGCTGTTGCTGAGGGAGAGCTGACGCTCCTGCCGCCGGGTCGGGGTCGCGACTGCAAGGAGTGAAGCCGGTGGACGAGACCACGAAACGGCTCCTGGTGAGGATTGCCAGACACAGTCTGGTAGAATATCTTCTGAATTGCCGGCAATACGAGCCTTCGCTGGAAGAGCTACCGGAAGAATTAAGGCAGCCCGGCGCCTCGTTCGTGACGCTATATCTCGAGGGGGAGCTGCGCGGCTGTGTGGGCAGCGTCGAGCCACGCTATCCGCTGGGCATCGACGTGGCGCGCAACGCCGTCATCGCTGCGTCACAGGATCCCCGGTTCCCTCCCCTGAGCCCGGCCGAGCTGGACTGCGTCCGGCTGTCGGTAACGGTGCTCAATCCCCTACAGCCGCTGATCTATGCCGACGAGACCGATCTGGCCCAGAAGCTGCGCCCCGGCGTGGATGGCGTCCTGATGACCTGGCAGATGCGCCGCTCGCTGTTGCTGCCTCAGGTATGGGAGAACATCGACGATCCTCACGACTTCCTCCTTGCGCTGACCTATAAGGCCGGCATTCCGGTGCGGGAGCTGACCGCCACACCGCCTACCATCAACGTCCATACCTTCACGGCCGAGTTGTGCAGTGAAGATGAGTGAGCCGGGGTTGCCACAACAGCCTCAGCGCATCCTTGCTCTCATTCCCGCCTATAACGAGCAGAACCAGATTGATAAAGTCGTGTGTGGTGTGCAGGCCCAGGGGCTGCCGGTGCTGGTCGTCGACGACGGCTCCACGGACAGCACCGCTGCGCGCGCCGAGTCGGCCCGAGCAACGGTCTTGCGGCAGGGCAAGAACCAGGGCAAAGGCCGGGCGCTGCGCCGGGGATTCGCCTGGGCCCTCGACCAGGGTTACGAGGCCATTATTACCCTTGACGGCGACAACCAGCACGATCCGGCCGAAATCCCCCGCTTCCTGGAGCTGGCCGCGCGGGAGCCATACGATCTGATCATCGGCGCCCGCAATTTCGACGGCATGCCCTGGACG
The DNA here is from genome assembly GCA_012515125.1 of Chloroflexota bacterium. Lineage (GTDB taxonomy): Bacteria > Chloroflexota > Anaerolineae > Promineifilales > Promineifilaceae > JAAYYY01. The sequence goes on along the minus strand of JAAYYY010000669.1, from coordinate 9,646 downwards.
CGATACACGATGAACGTCCTGGGGCGCTGGACCTTCAGCCGGCTCATGGGCCGGCCGATGCCCGATAACCAGTCCGGGTATCGCTGGCTGAGCCGCCGGCTGACGGAGGCTACCCTCGCCGGCGAGGAAGAAGGCTATGAGTTCGAGGTCGAGATGATCGTCATCTGCCTGCAGCATGGTTACGAGCTTGGCTGGGTGCCGATCAGGACGATCTACAACGGCGAGCCCAGCCACATCAACCACGTCAAGCACGTTTTTCAATACGTGCGCCTGCTCTGGCGCGTCCGCCGCCAGATGAAGCAACTGGGCGCCGGTTAACCCTCTGACGCCGGCCAGAGGCATCGGGCGGCGACTGAATCTTTTGGCGCGTCGATCAGCCCCGTTATAATGGACGCCATGTCAGTTGCTCCCGACCTTGTTCCCGACGCGCGACCTTTCCTGAAGTGGGCGGGTGGAAAGAGCCGGCTTATCCCCCGCTACGCGCCCTTCCTGCCCCCACGAGAGACAATCCACCGTTATATCGAGCCATTCATTGGCAGCGCTGCCCTCTTTTTTCATCTCCAGCCGCCCCGCGCCCGTTTGTCCGACTGCAACCACACGCTCATCGAGGTCTATGAGGTGGTCCGCGACGACGTCGAGGGCTTGATCGCCGCCCTGCGGCCCCACAAGAACGACAGAGATTATTACTACCACGTGCGCGCGCAGGACCCGAGGGAGCTGAGCAAGGCAGAACGGGCGGCGCGCATCATCTTCATGAACAAGACCTGCTACAACGGCCTTTACCGCGAAAACCAGATGGGCGAGTTCAACGTCCCCTTTGGCCGGTACAAACGCCCGCGCATCTGTGACGAGCAGCGGCTGCGGGCTGCTTCGCGGGCGCTGCAGGGCGTGGAGCTGCGCACGGCCGATTTTGCGGACGCCGTGGCCGATGCGGGGGAGGGGGATTTCGTCTACTTCGACCCACCCTACGTGCCGCTCAACGCCACGAGCAGCTTTACCAGCTACAGCCGCTTTGGGTTTGACGACTTCGACCACCGGCGGCTGGCCGATACGGTCTTCGAGCTGACCACGCGCGGCTGTCGCGTCATGCTCAGCAACTCCAGCGCGCCGCTTGTCCACGAGCTATACGCCCACAATGGCTATGCCATCCACCCGATTGAGGCGCGCCGGAACATCAACAGCCGGGCTGACGGGCGGGGGCCGGTGACCGAGCTGCTCATTCTCAACTACGACGGATGAACCGGCGCCTGCTTCGTTGCCTCGTCCTGCTATCCCTGCTGGCCCTGCCGCTCTCCGGCTGCGACGCGCTTGCAGCCGGCGACGATCGGCCGCCGGACTGGCGGTTTGGCATTGTGGAGAGCCACGAAGATCCGCGGCAGGCGACGAAGGCCGGCGCCGGCTGGACGCGGGTGCGCTTTCACTGGAAGCACATCTGGGGCGACTCGGCGGACAATTGGGAACCGCCGATCAGCGATGAGGCGCTGGAAGCAGAGCTGGAAGCCGGGCGCGAGGTGGTTGGCCTGCTCATCGGCACGCCTGACTGGGTACGCGACGAACGCCTTCTGCCGAGCGGCCTCTGGCTGGCCCCCGACGACCCCGATAACCTGTGGGCGACCTTCGTGCGCCAGGCCGTCAGCCGCTACGCGGGGCGCATTGACCACTGGATCATCTGGAACGAGCCCGATATCTGGGACAAGGGCGCGCCGGGGCACACCTGGGATGGCGACGTGGCCGATTTCGCCCAGCTCATGCGCGTGGCCTACCATGTCGCCAAAGAGGCCAACCCGGATGCGGTCGTGCACCTCGCCGCGTTCACCTACTTCTGGGACGCCAATTTCCAGCGCGAGCAGTATTTTGAGCGGCTGTTGACGGAGCTGGAGAGCGATCCCGAAGCCGCGGCTAACGGATATTATTTCGACGTCGCCACGGCGCACCTCTATTTCCAGCCGAATCTGATCTACGACATTATCACCGAGTTCAGGCAGATCATGGCGGCGCACGGGCTCGACAAGCCGATCTGGCTCGTCGAGACCAACGCCCCGCCGGTAGACGACCCGGACTGGCCCGTGCCCGAATACACTCTGGCGGTGACGCTGGAAGAGCAGGCGGCGTTCATGCCCCAGGCCATGGCTGCCGCGCTCGCCGCCGGAGCCGAGCGCATCGCCGTCTATAAGCTCAGGGATCTGGAGAGCGATGCCGGCGCCAACCCGGAGCCGTTTGGCCTGCTGCGCGCCGACGGCAGCGCGCGCCCCGCCTTCGACAGCTACCGGGTAGCGGTGCGTTACCTCGCCGGGGCGCGCGCCGCCACCCGCGAGCGCTGGGACGAGGTCGGGCAGATCCGCCTCGACCAGGGCGAAGGAGAGACGGCCTTCACCACGACTGTCCTCTTTGCCCGGCTGCCGGCGCCACAGACGGCGCAGGTGGCGGCGACGGGCGACGAGGCCGTCCTCGTTGATATGGAGGGCAAGCGCAAGAAGATAGAGCCCGAGGGCGGCCAGTACGTGGTCGAGCTGGCGCCGGCCCGCTGTGCCCAGTCTATAGGCGACTACTGCATGATCGGCGGGCCGCCTGTCTATCTCGTTCAGGCTGCGCCCGGCGGCGCTCTACCCGAACGTTTGCCCGCCCCGCAACCGGCGCCCACTCCGACGGCGCCCGCACCCGCCGCCATTGCGCCCCCGGACCCGCAGATGATCAGGCTATCGGCCGAAAGCGCCCTGGAGGTGACCGCCAACGAGGCCACGGTTTCCTTTCCCGACACGATCACGTTTCACCTCGCCGTAGCGCCGCCCGAAGCGCTGGCGGAGGCGATCCTGCGCTACGACGTGGAGCAGCAGAGCTGTGTAGACGTGGCGACACAGCTCCCCGTCGCGGTCGCCGACGGGACCGCCTCCTGGAGCTGGGTGATGTCCCGTTCCGGCAACCCGCCGCCGGGCGCAACCGTCTGGTGGGAGTGGGAGCTGGTCGGCGTTGACGGCACGCGGATGACGACTCCGCGCCGGGAAGTGACCCTGGCCGACGAACGATTCCCCTGGCGGACGGTCGAGGAGGATGGTATTTACCTGCACTGGTACGAAGGGGAAGAGGTCGGCCCGCTCCTGCTGGACGCCGCCGTCGCCGGTCTGGAGCGTCTGGAAGAAGACGTGGGTATCACGCTGCTCGACGACGTTAACATCTATATCTACGCCGACGCAGCGGCCATGCGCGGGGCCGTGCTCTACGTGCAGGATTGGGCCGGCGGACTGGCTTTTAGCGAGTACAACACCATTCTCATCGGCGTGCCTCCCTCTCAGGTGGAAGGCTGGGGCCGGGAGACGGTCCGCCACGAGCTGGCCCATCTGGTCACCGCCCAGGCGGGCTGGAGCTGTCTGGGCGGCAGCCGGCCCACCTGGCTGGAAGAGGGTATGGCCGTTTACGCCGAGGGGCCGATCGACGCTGCTACCAGGGCGCAGCTTGAGGCAGCAATTGCCGCCGACTCGTTTCTGCCGTTGCGCTCGCTCGCCGGCAGCTTCCCATCACACGACGCCGAGGCCAGCCTGGCTTACACCCAGAGCTACAGTGTGGTCGATTACCTGCTCACCACCTACGGAGAGGACGCCCTGCAGCAGCTCATCGCCACCCTGGCCTCCGGCGCCGGCTATGACGAGGCTCTGGAAGCGGTGTACGGCTTCAACGTCGACGGGCTGGAAATGGCCTGGCGTGCGGCCATAGGCGCCCCACCACGCGCCATCCCGCCAACGCCGACACCCCTCAGCGCAGCGGTGGTGCCGACTGTCGCCCCGCTCTCGCTGCCCCGGCAGATGCCCACGCCCGCCGGTATTGGCGCGGAGCCGGCGCGGCCGGGAAGCGGAGTTTGTGCCGGCGCTGTGCTCCCCCTTTTGGCCGTCCTGCCTCTCGTGGCGGGAATCTGGAGCGGGCGGCGCCGCAATTAGCCAAACAGCCGTGACAGCCGGCGGCCCAGGCTCGCCGGGGGCGTCTCGCCGGCGACTTCGCCTGTCTGCCCGTTCACGGCGACGGCATAACGCTTCCCGCCATCGCCGTAATGGGCCAGCCACAGGGGCAGGAGCACCAGCTTGTAGGAGTAGACGTCGATGTGCGCCGGGCTGAGGCGGACCTGCTGCAGCCGCTCCAGCGAGAGGCGCACCTTTTTCTCGTGACGCCGGAAGGCCTCGCGGCGCGCCGCCAGCGAGGCGTCGCCCACGGCGATCTCATAGGTCTGCGCCGGCCAGTTGGCCAGATAATCGGGCTGGAAGGGCGTCACGGCGTCAAAGTCAAACCCCTGCAGCAGCGGATGGAGCGCCGCCGGCAGCGTCTCGCAGGCCGCGACGGGAAAGTCGTCCAGCAAAATGGCGTAATCCCCTTCTTCTCGTTCCGGCGCCAGGAACGTCTCCTGCGGATCGGCCGGGCCGCGCGACTGCCTCGCCTGCCGGTAGCCGCTCCAGCGGATGGCGCCGCCCACGTCGAAGGTCCAAACTGGCAGATAGAGCGGATGGACCAGCGCCCGGCCGCGCAACTTCTGCTCGCGCAACCAGCGATCCACCCGCTTCTGGGCGGCAGCTTCATCCATGCGAAAGGGCACGATTCCGTCGGGTGGGATCAGCTCTTCCGCCGCGCCGTGACCGAGGCTGTAGGTCGCGTCACAGTAGGGACAGGTGAGCGAGAGGGTGTTTGGCGCCAGCATGAAAGACGCCGCGCAACCGTCGCACTGGAAGGAGAGCAGGGCAACCGGCTGCCGGTGTCCCTCCGCCCGCGCCATCGTGACGATAAAATCCCGCTCGGCGGTCTCCCCCGACTGCTCTGGCGTCTGCCCATAGCCGCAATGCTCGCAGTAGAGCGCTTCGCCGTCGGGCGTAAAGACCATCCGCGCCGCACAGCGGGGGCAGGTATAGCGGCGCGCTTCCGCCTCCTGGGTGGTGGCGTCTGCGGCAGCCAGCCGGTCAGGATCGACGATCTGATCGGGACTCAGCCGGCCGTCCAGGATAGCCAGATCGCGCCGGGCACGCGGCTCGCCCGGCCGTCGGGCCAGGATCTCTTCCAGATAATGGCGCTTCTCCGCCGGGTCGTCGCTGATGCGGCTCAGCCAGAGACAGGCTTCGGCAAACTCCTCCGGTTCGTGCTCGGCTCGTAGCAGCTGCTCCAGATAGCGGCGCGCCTCCCCTACTTCCCCGGCGCGCGCCGCCGCGACCCCACGCACCAACAACATCCGGGTATCGACGGCAAAGGATTGGTTACGACGACCGCCCATTTCTTGCTACACTCATAAGTGATGAACGACTGTAGACGACATTGTGGAACAAAGCCGGGCGGAAAGCAAGTGGCGCGGCGCGGCTGGCTCTTCCTTTCGCTCCTGCTGCTGTGGACCCTGAGCTGCCAGGCCGTCTCCGGCCTGCCCGGCCTGCTGGCAGGCGAGCGCCACGGCTACGACCCGGCCGAGACCGTTTACCTCATGGGCAGCCAGCCGGAGACGCTGGACCCGGCGCTGACGCACGGCGGGCCCAGCGGCCCCATCGGGCACATCTTCAGTGGCCTCGTGCAGCTCGACACCAGCCTCCAGGTCGTGCCCGACCTTGCCGCGGGCTGGGAAATCGGCGAGGGCGGCACTCGTTACACCTTTTACCTGCACCCCGGCGCCCGCTTTCACGACGGACGGCCGGTGACGGCGCAGGACGTAATAGCCTCCTGGGAGCGGGCCACCGATCCCGCGCTGGGCTCCGACACAGCCCTCACCTACCTGGGCGATATTGTCGGCGTGGCCGAAAAGATGGCCGGCACCGCCACGACGATCGCGGGCGTGCGCGCCCTCGACCAGCACACGCTGCAGGTGGAGATCGATGCGCCCAAGATTACCTTCCTGGCGAAGCTGGCTTACCCGGTGGCCTTCGTCGTCGATCCCGAGGATGCCGCCGCGCCCGGCTGGGACCACGAGCCGAACGGGAGCGGCCCTTTCCGGCTGGAGAGCTGGCAGGATGACGAAATCCTGGTACTGACGCGCTTCGACGATTATTATCGCCAGCCCGCCGCCGTGGCCCACGTCGTCTACCTGCTCGGCGCAGGGCTGCCGCTGGCCCTCTACGAGAATGGGGAGATTGACCTCACAGGCGTGGGCGGCGCAACCCTGGAAAGAGTGCAGGACCCCAACAACCCGCTTTCCACGCAGCTGCATACGGGCGTCGATATGTGCACCAGTTATGTGGGCTTCAACACAGCCGAGCCACCCTTCGACGACCTGCGCGTCCGGCGGGCCTTCGCCCACGCTCTCGACCGCGACCGGCTGATTTCCGGCCTGCTGAACGACCACGCGCTCCCGGCGAACGGTCCGCTGCCGCCGGGCATGCCCGGCTACCGGGAACGAGAGCCGGCCTATCCTTTCGACCCGGAGCTGGCCCGTTCGCTGCTCGCCGAAGCAGGCTACACTCCATCTTCCCTGCCGCTGCTGACCTATACCACGGCCGGCTATGGCGACGTCAGCGCCTACGTCGCCGCCATCATCACCATGTGGCAGGAAAATCTCGGCGTTACCATCGAGCCGGCGGTGCTCGATCCCTTCACCTACAACGAGGCGCTCTATGCAGGTCGCATCGGCCACTTATTCGATATGGGCTGGTGCGCCGATTATCCCGACCCCGAGAACTTCCTCGACATTCTCTTCCACAGCGGCTCGGCCCAGAACCTCGGCGCTTTTGCCGACCCGGCTATCGACGCCGCGTTGGAGGAAGCCCGCACGATCGCCGACGTCCAGACCCGCCTTGCCCGCTACGCGGAGATTGAAGGAGAGATCATCGCCGCAGCGCCCGTCGTCTTCATCAGCCACAGCCTCTCGGCGGTCCTCGTCAGCCCGGCGCTCCAGAACTACGTGCTGACGCCGATTGGCGTGCCGCAGTGGCACCTCGTCCAACTGGAACGGGAATAGAGCCGCCTGTGAACGATCTCCGCCCACTTTTTCTCCTGGACCCCGGCATCCATTTTCTCAACCACGGCAGTTTCGGCGCCCGCCCGCGCCCCGTTTTTGAAGCCTACCAGAGATGGCAGCGGGAGTTGGAGCAGCAGCCCGTCGCTTTTCTCGGCCGGCGCTGGTTTGAGCTGCTGCCCGAAGTGCGGCGCAGCCTCTCCGCTTATGTAAACTGCCCAACGGAAGACCTCGTCCTCGTCCCCAACGCCACCTACGGCGTCAACGTCGTCGCCCGCTCGCTGGCGCTGCAACCCGGCGACGAGATTCTGACGACAAGCCACGAGTACGGCGCCTGCGACCGCACGTGGCGCTTTATGGCCCGCCGCACCGGGGCAACTTACGTCCGGCAACCCATCTCCCTGCCGGTGACCGAGCCGGCGGAAATCGTCGAGCAGCTCTGGGGCGGCGTCACCCCCCGCACGCGCCTGATCTTCCTCAGCCACATCACGTCGCCGACGGCGCTACAGATGCCCGTCGCCGACATATGCGCCAGGGCGCGGGAGGCCGGCATTCTGACCCTCGTCGACGGCGCCCACGCTCCGGGCCAGATCCCGCTCGACCTGCAGGCGATTGGCGCCGATTTCTACACGGGCAACTGCCACAAGTGGCTGATGGCCCCGCCCGGCGCCGGCTTTCTCTACGCCCGGCCGGAACGGCAGGCGCTGCTGGAGCCGCTCGTCGTCAGTTGGGGCTGGGAAAGCGAGTGGGAGACGGGCTGGACGCCCTTCGAGGAGCGCTTTAGCTGGTTCGGCACCGACGATCCCGCAGCCTATCTGGCCGTGCCGGACGCCATCGCCTTTCAGGAAGCGTATGCGTGGGACGAGGTACGGGCGCGCTGCCACCGGCTGGCCTGCCAGGCCCATGAGCAGCTCGGCGAGCTGACCGGTCTGCCGCCCCTCTACCCACCGTCCTTCTTCGCGCAGATGTTTGCCGTCGCCCTGCCGCCAGAGGTCGATCCGGCGCTGCAGGCCCGCCTTCTTGCTGAGGATGCCGTCGAGGTGCCCGTCACCCGCTGGGATGGGCAGGCGCTTCTGCGTGTATCGGTGCAGGGCTACAACGACGAGGCCGATATTGCCGCCTTACTCGCCGGCGTGGCGCGCATCCTGGGCGAGAATCGGCAGCGCTGACCGGCTATTGCCCGCCGCGCCGCTCCTCAATCCGGGGCAGAATGATAGCCGCCAGCAGGAGCAGCAAAAAGATGATGCCGACAAGAATTCCCAGAAGGTCCATCTCTTCTCCCTTATGAGGTCTGTTTCGAGATAACAAAAAGCCCTGGCGGGGCTTTGTTATTCTACCCGGGCGCCAGGGCCAGTCATCTAGATCGTGAAAAGGTCTACTGCTTCTTCCGCAGCACCGGCAGGCCGTTGCGGCTCTCGGAGACTTCGTACCCCGTCGGAACCTCGTCCAGGGAACCGTCCTTGACTTCCTTGGCGAAGAAGTAAATGGTCTGTGTGCGGCCATTCTTCAAGGTCGTGTCCCGCTTATGCAGGAAATACTTGTTGCCCTTCGAGTTTGTAAAAGCGTAAGCCATTTTTGTTCCTTCCTTATCTGATAGGTTTTCCATTCCTCAGCCGGCGGCATGCCGTACTCGAGGCGTACTCGAGTAGCCTGCATAGTAAACAATGTTCCTCGATTTGGCAAGCCTCTCGAGTAATTCTAACAGAGCGCTCCTGAGGTTACGTCAATAGACAGGCAAATCAGGCTCTACTTCCTCAGCCCAACGGTTGATGCCGCCTTCCAGATTGATCAGCTTCCCGAAGCCGTGCTGCCGCAGCAGGCGGATCACCTCCGCGCTGCGCGCCCCGGTCCGGCAATAGACGACGATCTCCTGCGCCGTATCCAGCTCATTCATGCGCTCAAGCACGCGGTTCTTGGGGATCAGCGTCGCGCCCAGATGGCCGAGGTTGCTGATGGCCCACTCGTGAGGCTCGCGCACGTCGAGGAGCTGCACGGCCTCGCCGCGGGCGATCCGCTCCCGCAGCGCGCGCGGGCTGATCGCCGGCACCGTCTCACCGGTATCCAGCCCATGCTGGTAGAGGCTGCGGTCGTGGGCCGGCATCCCGCAAAACGCTTCGTAGTCGATCAATTTAGTGATGGTCGGGTTTTCGCCGCAGACCGGGCAATCCGGGTTCTTACGCAGCTTGACCTCGGTGAACTCCATGTTCAGCGCATCGTAGAGCAGAAGCCGGCCGATCAGCGGCTCGCCTACGCCGAGAAGCAGCTTGATCGCTTCGGTGGCCTGCAGAGCGCCGACGGTGCCGGGCAAAATGCCGAGCACGCCACCCTCGGCGCAGCTCGGCACCAGCCCGGGCGGCGGCGGTTCCGGGAAGAGGCAGCGATAGCACGGCCCCTCCTTCGCATAGAAGACCGAGACCTGCCCGTCGAAACGGAATATGCTGCCGTAGACGTTGGGTTTTCCCAGCAGCACGCAGGCGTCGTTGGTCAGGTAGCGCGTCGGGAAGTTGTCCGTACCGTCGATGACGACATCATAGGGCAACAGAATCTCCAGGGCATTCTCGGAGGTCAGCGGCACCGGATAGGTATCGACGCGCACGTGCGGGTTGATGTCCAGGATGCGGTCGCGGGCGCTATCCAGCTTCGGCCGGCCAATGTCGCTGGTGCCGTGGATAACCTGGCGCTGCAGGTTGCTGGCATCGACGACGTCGTAGTCCACCAGACCAATGCGCCCCACGCCCGCCG
>JAAYYY010000668.1 GCA_012515125.1 Chloroflexota bacterium | reverse complement strand
TGCAGCGGCCCGGTCGAGAGCCGGTAGAGCCGTCCGGCTCCCACCGCCATCACGGCCAGAACCGCATACGGTACTACGCACAGGATCACCAGCGGGAGCGCGATGAACGCGGTGGCGACAATGCCCATCACCACGCTGACCTGCGCGCTGACAAGCTCATCGCTGGCAACCGCCACCACCAGGATCACACAGAACGCCACCAGCAGCAGCGCCGCGATGGCAACCGGGGCTACGATCCGCAGCCAGATGTCGCGCCGGTGCCGCCGGACCGGGTTGCTCGTGGTGTGTGATGCGCTCATTGTGTCTCCAAAGCTCATTCTAGCACGGAACAGGTGATCCACCAACGATTCGCGGCGCAGGGACAGGGCATGTAGGCGCCCCTGCGCCGCGTGACAGGGCTCTCAACCGGGCCCTAGTCGCTCACCGTGATACGGAAGAAATAGGTCGCGTTGCGAGCCGCCCACGTGAGCCTGATCGACATGATGTAATCGCCCGGTTCCGGCGTGATTGTGAACAGCGTCCTGTTATCGCCGCGCCGCGTTTCCGGCTGGCCGGTCGCGATCCCCGAGTCGGTCAGGTATTCGATCCGGACTTCCTGGGGCTGCTCACCCGATGAGATCAACTCGCCATCCGTGCCGCGCAACAGGCCCAGCCGGTCTTGCGTGACGCCCGTCACCGGCTGTTCGACGCAGAGACTCTCGCCGCTGGCGGCGACTTCACACAACTGGAAGCCCACCGGGCGATAGACGCGCCCCCCGTAGACCAGCGTCAGGGCGGGGAGCTCGTTCAGCGTGGGGCCGCCTTCAGCGGCTGCCGCCTCGGCGGGCGGCGGCTCGACCTCGGGTGCGGCGGTGCCGGGTTGGCGCACGATCACCGTGTCGAAGATACCGCCGTTGGCCGCCATCTCGAAGCCGGTACTGTCGACGATCTGCCCGTCATAGCCGCGCATATCCACCCGCAGCGTGATCGCGTCGGTGTCGTGAATTGGGACCGGCGCGAAGCTGTACTGGCCCCTGGCGTTGGTGACCGTAGTTCCGAAACCGCTGTTTTCCGGCTTGGCGGTCGAGACCAGGGTGTAGCTCACCTGGGCGCCGGCCACGGGAACCGGGCTGCCATCGACCTCGGTCATGACCGTGCCCGCGAACGCGATCTCGCCCAAATCGCCCATCACCTCCGGGGTGCCTTCGGGTGTCGGCTCGAGAGCGCCTTCCTCAGCCTGAGGCTCAGCCGCTCCGGTTTCCGCTGGTTCGCCAACCGCTTCAGCCGGTTCTTCGCCTGCGGATTCAGCCGGTTCCTCGACTGGCTCCTCCGCTGGCATTTCAGCCGTTTCCTCGGTAGGAACAGCCGCCGCTTCGGCTGGTTCTTCGGTCACAGCCTCGGCTGGTTCGCCGGCTGGCTCTTCCACCGGCATTGCAGCAGTTTCCTCGGTAGGAACAGGCGCTGCTTCGGCGGGTTCTTCGCCTGCGGCCTCAGCCGGTTGCTCGGCTGGCTCCTCCGCTGGCATTTCAGCCGTTTCCGCGGTGGGAACAGCGGCCGCCGCCTCGGCGGGTTCTTCGCCTGCGGCTTCAACCGGTTCCTCGGCTGGTTGCTCCGAAGGCATTTCGGCCGGTTCTTCGGTAGGAACAGCGGCCGCCGCTTCAACCGGCTCTTCGGTCGTGGCTTCAACCGGTGCTTCGGCTGGCTCCTCGGTCATGGCCTCAGCCGGTTCCTCGGTGGGTTCCGGGAGGGCGGTCGGCTCAACCGTGTTGGTCGGCAGCGGCTCCTGCGTATTAGTGGGGGGCACCAGCGTCTCCGTGGGCAGCAGGGTTGGGGTCGCGGTTGGCTCCATCGCGACCGTCATCCCGCTCACATCCAGGCCGAAGACGTACGACACGTAGGGCGTATCGCCGCCCTCGATCGTCACGCCCTCGACGTCGGCGTACTCGACGTTTACCCGGACCCGATATCTGCCGTCGGACAGCTCAGGCGTGTACACACCCTCGGTCCCGGTGCCGAGATCCTGCATGCCACCCTGACCGTCCAGCAAGGTGGCGGTAAAGCTCTTGATCGTGCCCTGGCTGTCTTCGACGACAAACGTGACCGGCTCTCCCGCAGTCACCGCCGCCAGGGTGGGATTCTCCTGGGCGGCTTCATTCACATCGCATTCCCAGTTGTCCGCCGACAGGGGCCAGCAGTAACTATAAATGTCCTGCTCGAAGACCTGATCGCCAATTTTCAGGCGGACGGTGGGGCGCTCGGTGCCCTTGTCGGAATCGTCG
>JAAYYY010000667.1 GCA_012515125.1 Chloroflexota bacterium | reverse complement strand
TTCACGCGCACAGACATGGGTAAGTAGTGTATGCTCCTGCCGCAGCCGTGCAAACGCGGTCTCGCTCCTGCTCCCTTTCTGGTATAATAGGATCATCTAGCCAGCATCGAAAGAGGGAACGAGACCATGCCAGTCATTCGGGAGCGTCAGGGCGACACAGTCATCTACAGGCTAGACGGCCCTCTGGACGAGGCAATGGTCCGCCAGTTTTTCTACCTCAACTACAGCGACTACAAGGCCATTGGCGACGCGATCGGGGCGGTCGTCGATCTCCGGCCGATGACGAAGGTGACGATCGCCGGCCTGCGTACCGTACAGGGCTTTATGCGCGGCGTCGTCTTCGATACGCCTGTGGCCTATCTCGGCCGGCCCGACCGTATCGTCAGCGCCTTTCTCAGCGGCCTGGAGGCGCTGTCCAGCCGGCGCGGCCATCGCTTCCGCTTTTTTTCGGAAGAGCATTACGACGACCCGCTGGCTGCCGCCGTGGCCTGGCTCGATGCGTGGTACGTCGAAACGGGGCGCGACCGGGCCGCCCTGCGGGGGAAGATCACGACAAAGGTTCCTGACCTGCCGGCAGAATAGTTTACATCCCAATAGACAACTGAACCGAAACGGTTAGAGGAGCGTGCAATGCCACTAGATATAGTCCTGGGTTCTCAATGGGGCGACGAAGGAAAAGGACGCATCGTCGATTTGCTTGCCGCCGGGGCGCACATCGTGGCGCGTTACAGCGGGGGCGACAACGCGGGCCACACGGTGACCATCGGCGACGATATTTTCCGGCTGCACCTCGTCCCTTCGGGCATCATCCACCCTGACGTGACCTGCGTCATCGGCAACGGCGTGGTCGTCAACCCGGCCGTCCTCCTCAGAGAGATGGATTCCCTGGCCGCAAAAGGCGTCGACGTGAGCCCGGACCATCTGAAGCTGAGCAAACAGGCCCATCTGATCACCCCGGCGCACGTCGCCCTCGACGGGGCGCAGGAGAGGCGCCGGGGTCAGGAAGCCATCGGCACGACCCTGCGCGGCATCGGTCCGGCTTACCGCGACAAAGCGGCGCGCAAGGGGCTGCGCGCCCAGCTCTTCGCCGAGCCGGAAACGCTGGCCGACGCCGTTCACGAACACGTCGCCGAATGTAATGAGCTGCTGGACCTTTACGGCGAGCCGCTGCTCGACGCCGCAGCCATTGCCGCCGAATTCGCCGGTTACGCCCGGCGCCTGGCGCCCTATCTGGTCGAGAGCACGCCCTTTCTTAACAAAGCGCTGGAGGAGGGCCAGACGGTGCTGGCCGAAGGCGCCCAGGGCACCCTCCTCGACCTGGACCACGGCACCTACCCGTTCGTCACCAGCAGCTATCCCACCGCCGGGGGCGCGCTGATCGGGCTGGGCATCGGCCCTGGGGCCGTTCGCCGGGTGGTCGGCGCGGCCAAAGCTTTCACCACGCGCGTCGGCGGCGGGCCATTCCCCTGCGAACTGAGCGGCGAGCTGGCCGGGCGGCTGCGCGGCACCGGCGAGCATCCCTGGGACGAGTTCGGCACGACGACCGGCCGTCCTCGCCGGGTGGGCTGGCTGGACCTGACCATCCTGCGCCACGCCCGCCGCGTGAACGGGCTGACGGAGATGGTGCTCACCAAGCTCGACATTCTCAGCGGCCTGCCCGAGCTGGCGGTCTGCGTGGGCTATGAGCTGGATGGGCAGCGGATCGACTACTTCCCCAGCGACGTGGCGACGCTGAGCCGGGTCCGCCCGCTGTATGAGACGCTGCCCGGCTGGGAGGAGGACGTGACCAACGCGCGCCGGCCCGCGGATCTGCCGGAAAATGCCCGCCGCTACGTTGAGTTTGTCGCCCGGAACGTTGGCGTGCCTATCAGGCTGGTTTCGGTAGGGCCGGCCCGCGAGCAGATCGTCGAGGGCTGGTAGGCGACCGGCTATATCTCGTAGGCGTAGTGAATGAGCGTCGTGAGGTATAGCTCGCCGTCCGCTTCCGCGTAGCCGACGACCCAGCTACCCCAGTCGAACTCGATCACACCGGGAGGCGCCGGCCGGTAGAGGCTGACGAAGCGCATACCCTCGTCTTCGGGCGGAAGCTGCACCAGGCCGGCGGTCGCCCCGGCAAGGATTTCGTCGCAGCCGATCTCCGTCGCCCCCACGAGATCCTGCTGCAGCGGCAGCAGCGCAACCTCGGCAAAGCTACCCGTTATGGCAAAGCCGCTGCCATCCTCAATACCCCAATCGTAGCTCGTCTCGTCCGTGAGCAAGTTTTCGGCTGCCGCGCCGCTGAAGGTGACTGCCGGATTCCACCAGGCCATCCTCACGGACAGCCCGCGCTCGGGATGGACCAGCGCGGATAGCGCCGCTTCGTCTTCTTCGGCCAGCGCTGCCCGCAGCCGGGCGACCAGCGCCGCCACCTCCGGGCTGGCGCAGGAACCGGCGATCTCCGGCACGATAGGGCCATCCGGCTCCGGCGTCGCCGTCGCCGCCACGGTTGCCGTCGCCGCTACCGTTGGCGTCGCCGCCGCAGTCGCCGTAGAGGTGGGCGCGGCCGCCAGCGTCGGGGTGGGTTCGGGCGTGGGCGTCTCCGGCTGCTCCGTCGGCTCGGCGGTAGCGCTCTCCGGGCTGACGCCCGGCTCTGGCTCGCCGCTGCACGCCGCCAGCAGCAGAAGCAAAAAGAGCGGGACAAGCAGACGCATTGGTTTCATGTTCTCCTTCCTTTCTGCTGACAGCATACAGAAAAGGCGCGTCGCGGTCCACACGGTGCGCCCACGGCTCCGCCACGCCCGGTTGACGATGACGCCTACACGTTGAACTTCACGTGCACGATCTCCCCGTCCTGCACGCGGTACTGCTTGCCTTCCAGCCGCAGCCGGCCGGCCGCCCGCGCACCGGCCATCCCGCCCAGCGCCAGCAGCTCTTCCACGCCGATCACCTCGGCCCGGATGAAGCCGCGCGCCAGGTCGCTGTGGATGGCAGCCGCCGCCTCCACAGCCGTTGCGTCACGTCGCCCCCGCCAGGCACGAACCTCGTCCTCGCCGACGGTGTAGAAGGAGAGAAGCCCCAGCAGGTCGTAGCTTAGGCGAATGACGCGGTTCAGGCCCAGCTCGCTAACGCCGTACTCCTCCATGAACAGGGCTACCTCGTCGGGCGGGAGCTGCGCCAGCTCGGCTTCCAACCGGCCCCGCAGACTGACCACGGCGCTGTGGGCATGGGGGTAATCGACCTCAACCTCGTCCTGATCGTCTCCAATGTTGAAGACGACGAGGACCGGCTTGAGCGTCAGCAGGCCGTAGCCGCGCAGCGCCTTTTCCTCGGCGGCCTCCAGCTCCAGATCGCGCAACGGTATCTCGTCGCTGAGGGCCGTGTGCAGCCGTTGAAAGAGCGCCTGTTCAGCCTGCGCCTCCGCCCGGTTCTTCAGCGCGCCTTTTTGCAGCCCTTCCGCCAGCCTCTCCAGCTTGCCCTCCACGATGACCAGATCGTTGAGCAGCAGCTCGGTATCCAGCGCCTGCAGATCGCGCAGGGATTCCACACTGCCGTCAGGATGCGGCAGCAGCTTATCCTCGAAGGCGCGCACGACGTGTACGAAACCGTCCAGCCCGGCGAGATGGTTGAGCAGCGGGCCGGCGAGGCCGCCGCTTTCGCCCACTCCTTTCTGCAAGCCGGCGACGTCGGTGTAGGTCACCTGCGCGTAGGTCGTCTTGCGCGGCGAAAAGAGCGCCGAGAGCCGGTCTACGCGCTCGTCGGGCACGTCCACGACCGCCGTCAGCACGTCGAAGCGCCCGCCCATGCTGCGACCCGTCGGCGCGTCGCCGCGGGTGAGCGCGTTAAAGATGGTCGTCTTGCCTGCTCCGGGCAGACCGATGATGCCGAGCTTCATGTTATCTGTTTCTCATCTCTTGCTGTTTCCGGCCGTCGCCGCGCAAACGCCAGCCAGTATAGCAGAAAGCGCCGGTTGCAGTGTAACTGGTTGGTAAGAATTGGGCGTCGCCCGTTCCGCCAACGTTGCCTCTTACGCCGTTCATATTGGTGGACCTCTAGAATAGGCGGATTGTCGTCACCCAACCGGAGGTGTTTATGTCTCGTTTTCCGCCCTGGCTCAACCGTCTTGACCGCCGCATTACCAACTGGATGGCCCGTTACGGCCCCTTATTGCTGCGCATCAGCCTGGGGATCGTCTTCCTCTGGTTCGGCGTCCTCAAGTTTTTCCCCGATCTCAGTCCTGCGACGGGCCTGGCAACCCGCACCATCGAGACGCTGACCTTCGGCCTGATCCCGCCAGAGGTCTCTATCTACCTGCTTGCTGTCTGGGAGACGCTGATCGGGCTCGGCCTGATCTTCGGCGTGGTCCTGCGCGCCACCCTGCTGCTCCTCTTCGTGCAGATGCTCGGCACGCTGCTGCCGATTGTCTTCTTCCCGTCCGAAGTGTTCCTGCGCGTGCCCTACGCGCCGACCCTCGAAGGGCAGTACAT
>JAAYYY010000666.1 GCA_012515125.1 Chloroflexota bacterium | reverse complement strand
TGGCCGAGGCGCAGGCCGCCGGAGCCGTGACCCTGAATTACGGCCAGTTCATTAACAATGTCGTCGCCTTCCTGCTCGTCGCCCTGGCTATGTTCCTGCTGATTCGGGTGATTAACCGCATTGACCGCCAATTGGAGGAAGAGCTGGCGCCGCGCGCCAAAGATGCGCCGGCCTTACCCGAGAACAAAAAGTGCCCATACTGCCTCTCGACCATTTCCTACAAAGCGGTGCGCTGCCCGCACTGCACGAGCGAGCTGGAGCCGGCCCCTGAACCGGCTGCCCCCTAGCCGCGTCTATTATCTACGTTATGTTCAATCAATGGCAGGTTGAGGAACTCGTCGCCCTGGTGCGCCGGCGCTACCCCGGATGGGATAGCTTCGACCATCCTCCCTTCGTGGACCAGGAAATCGCCCCCAAACAGGAGCTGGTGGCGCGGGCGCGGGAGCACCTGGGCGAAGAAACGCTGAGCAACCTGATTGCCGGCTGGCAGTACGACGAGATCATGCGGCGGCTGGAACAGCTCGGCAAAGCGACCAATCTGCTGTGGAACCGCGTGCCGCGCCAGGGCGATCTGGCTATCCTCTACCGGCCAAACCTCGACAGGGCGGAGTTTGCCCTGCAGCTACAACGCCTGCTCTATGGTCCCGGCCCCAGCCCGCAACGGCTCCAGGCCTTCGCCGACTTTGCACGCCGCCATTACCTGCCCAATCGCTGGCCCTTCCCCACCTTCTTCCTCTTCCTCACCCATCCGGAGAGCGAGTTCTTCGTGCAGCCGCAGGTGGCGCGCTGGTTCCTCCGCTTTCTCGGCATGCCCGGCGTTTACAGCGCTGCTCCCTCAGCAGAAGTCTACGCCACGATACGCGACCGGGCTGAGGCACTGGGCGATACGCTCCAGCGCTACCGCCCGCGGGATATGGTCGATCTGCAGAGCTTCCTGTGGGTTTGCACCCGCGAGAGCCGGGCCGGCACGGGCAACCTCGGGCTGGAGGCCCAGATTGAGCTGGACGTAGACAGCTACGGCGACAGGCCGCCGGTGGGCGAAGAAACATCCGTGGATCTGCCACAGGTCGGCGAGCTTCGGGAGCCGTTGTTCCAGGCGTTGAAGCTGTTGGGCGGCGCGGCGACGGTGTCGCAGCTTGAGCAGAAAGTGGCGGCCATTCTGGGCCTATCGGCGGCACAGCAGGCCGCGCGGCTGCCCGGCCGCAGCCAGACCGTGCTTTCCTCGCGGCTGGGCTGGGCGCGCACGCGGCTCAAGAACCAGGGTCTGATCCAGTCCCGCGAACGCGGCGTCTGGGAGCTGACGCCGGAAGGGAGAGAAACCCCCTTTTCAGGCGATGCAGAGCGTGCCGGAGAAATCCAGCAGGGCGCAGCAGCGCCGGACCTCGTGCGCGAACCTTCACCCGGCTATCAGGCAGCCTACACGCTGTCCGAGCTTGCCGCCGACACGGGCTACCCGGAGACGACGCTGAATAGCTGGCTCCAGGCAATCGAGCGCAAGAAGCAGGCTATCTTCTACGGCCCGCCCGGCACCGGCAAAACCTATCTCGCCCAG
>JAAYYY010000665.1 GCA_012515125.1 Chloroflexota bacterium | reverse complement strand
CGCTCCTCTCGGCGCGCAGGAGGTCAATCGTCTCGACGGCGTGGCGCAGATGGGGAATGACGATGCTGCCGCCCACGATCAGGGCCACATTGAGGGCATCGTGTAGTTCGTCGTCGCTGAAGCCGGCGTCCACGCACTGGATCAGATGGTAGTCGATGCAGTCGTTGCAGCGCAGCACAGCCGAGGCGACCAGCCCCAGCAGCTCTTTGGTGCGCCCATCCAGCGCGCCGTCCCGGTAGGCCGCGCCGTCCAGGTTGAAGAATCGCTTGATTCCGAGATGGTCGATAGAAAAGATGCGTTCGTTCATCCGCTCGCGGTAGGCGCGGAATTCGTCCAGCCGGCTGCTCATAGTCAAGCTCCTTGTCGTCGGCGCCCGCCGGGCAGAGGGCGGGCGCGCTGTTTTTGAGTCTGGCTGCGGATTGTACGCGAGCGGGTAATGAGGACCAAAAGCAAAAAGGCCGCCGGGTGTTCCGATGGCCTCTGCGTTTTCGGAGAAAGACCTCGCAAGCCGATCTTGTGCCGGGCGCTTGGCTGTACTTGTTGACGGTTCCGTCTAAGTCGCCTTGCCGACCACGGCGGGCCTCTCAGGTCATTCAGGTCTTCCCCTGAATCTGCCACTAGTATAGAGGACCCGCCGGGGAAGATCCGGCAATCTGGCTACAGGGCGGCTGTAAATTTCCTTACAATGGTGACTCAGCCAGTACCTTGGCGCCGGCTGCCTGCAGGTCGCCCCAGAAGGAAAGGATCGCGCGCGGAATATCCTCCTGCTGCAGCACGACCTCATACGGAAGCAGGGCGCCGCGCCAGACTTCCTGCTGCCAGTGGGCGCCCTCGGGCAGCGTTATCTCCAGCAGCCTTTCCTGCCAGGGATAGGCGGTCACGTAGAAGTACGGGTTGGCATAGCTCTCGTCGCCGGTGGAAAAGCCGAAAGCCATCTGCTCGTCGGCCCAGGAGGGGTCGGTCTGCCCCGGAAGCCGCCGGCCGGAAAACCAGACCATGGAGAGGTCGAAGTGATGGGGCCAGAGTTGGACCGCGCCGGTTTCCTCGCGCAGGCTGGCCCGGAACTGCTTCAGTAATAGGTCGATCTGCGAAAGCGCCTCCCAGTACCGTTCGACTGCCAGGGAATCGTAAGGGTTGGTTTCGTCGCGGCAGAAGGGGTCGCTGTTGAAGGCAGGGTGGACGTCGATCTGCTCCAGCGCCGCCAGCGCGCCTTCCATCACCTCGCGCGTTGACTGCTCCTCCAGGTTGACGTCCCACCAGTGGCCCCGGCTGGTTGCCACACTCAGCACGTGCGTGGTGAAGTCGAGCATCAGCTCGCAGGTCATCCGGCCCGCCGGGAGTGGGGTCGTCGTCAGGCCACAGGCGGAGGTGCTCAGGCTGATGTGCCACCAGTGCTTTTGCGGCGGCGCCAGCGCGCGGCGAATGGCCCCGACCAGCCGGACGTAGGTATGAAGGGTATCACGCGTGGCTCGCCACGAATCGAGAGAGAGTGGGGGCAACAACATCAGCGCCTCCTTTACGCGAAGATGGACAGGGACGCAGGGAGTGATGCCGGCGACGAGAACGACGCGGCTATTGTAGCATAAAAATGACCTATCTTGACCCGGAATACCCGCAAGAGTGCGTACGCCGTAGCCGCGGATTCCATCCGCGCCTCACCGCTCCCCTCGCATTTCACCTATCCTTTACCTCCACCTGCCCGCTTCTGCTGTATACTATGACCAAACATACGTTCTGTCTTGAAGCCTATCACCCATGATGCCTCAACCATCCCTTCGCACCCCGCTCACCAAGCCGGCCCTCTCGCCTGATCTCCCCCCATTCGCCTCACAACAGACGCCATTTGTCGCTGCCACGCCCTTCCCCAGGATACCGGCATTCGATATTTCCCGCGTTTTCCCCGAAATATCACCAACCGGCACGAATGAAGGGCCCGCCGCGCCCGAAATATCGCCAGACGACACTTCAGACACATATCCCCGTGTCACCAGACGATATTTCCTGTCCCCCAAATAACAGCCACTTAATATCGGCAAACGACACGCCAACGCCCATAGAGCGATTTTTCCAGATCGCTCCTTATCGCCTGCGGCTTATCTGGCTATCGCCGCGGCTCCTATCCGCCAGTTGGATTTTCGATCACCGGTCTGTACTCGGGCAGCCAATCGCCGTGCGCCTCGATGAGATCGTCCACCAGCGACCAGATCTGCTCCAGATCCAGCTCGGCTGCCGTATGCGGGTCGAGCATCGCGGCGTGGTAGATGTGCTCGCGCCGGCCGGTCAGCGCCGCTTCCACCGTCAGGGCCTGCACGTTGACGTTCGTCTGGATCAGGGCGGCGAGATGCGGTGGCAGCGCGCCGATGCGCGTCGGCTGCACGCCGTTGCCGTCCACCAGGCAGGGCACCTCGACCACACAGTCGGCCGGAAGGTTGTCGATCAGGCCCTGGTTGGGCACGTTGGCGTAGACGGTGCGCGGCTGGCCCGTCTCCATGCTGTGGATAATGCGCGGCGCAAACTCGACGCTGCGCTTGCCTTCGAAGGGCATGGGGTTGCCGGCAAGCAGCTCGTCGCGCACGAAGTTCCAGAAGACGATCTGCGCCTCGCAGCGCCGGATGTACTCGTCCAGAGGGATGTTGAACTTCTCAATCAGGTCCGGCCGGTCGCGCTTGATGAACCAGGGGACGTACTCACTGAAATGCTCGCTCGATTCGGTGACGAAGTAGCCCAGGCGGCGGAGCATCTCGTAGCGCACGCGGTTGTGCGCCGGCACGCGCCCCTCCGCGACGATCTGGTGCAGCCGGGGGTAGAGATCCTCGCCGTCGCGCTCCAGGCGCAGGAAGAAGGCCATGTGGTTGATGCCGGCGACGAGATAGTTAATCTCCTCCACGGGAATGCCCATATCGCGGGCCAGCTCGGCAGCGGTGTGCGGCACGCTGTGGCAGAGGCCGACCGTCCTGATGCGGCTGGCGCGGGCGATGGCCCAGCAGTTCATCGCCATAGGGTTCACGTAGTTGAGGAAGAGCGCCTCCGGGCAGACGGCTTCCATATCGCGGCAGATGTCGAGCAGTACGGGGATGGTACGCAGGCCGCGCATGATACCGCCGATGCCCAGCGTGTCGGCGATGGTCTGACGCAGCCCGTACCGTTTGGGCACCTCGAAGTCCACGACTGTGGCGGGCTGGTAGCCGCCGACCTGGATCATGCAGATGACGTAGTCGGCTCCTTCCAGCGCCTCGCAGCGATCCAGCGTCGTGCTGATCGTCGCCCTGGCCTGCGCTTTGGCGGCAACGTGGCGGGCGACGACGGCCGACGTTTCCAGCCGCTCGGCGTCGATGTCGTGCAGGACGATCCGGGCCTCGTGCAGCTCGGGAAAGCTGAAGATATCTGTGAGTAGCTCGCGGGCGAAAACGGTGCTGCCCGCGCCGATAAACGTGATGTTGGGCATGATGACCTCCTCCAGAGCGAACGACCGCTCCCTCCCGGGGACAATTATGACCGATTATCGGCCGGCGTCGAGACTGGCATGCGAATGCGCCCCAAGCCTTTCACAAGGGCTTTACCGCTTTCACAATGAGCACCCGTGGCGCTACGCGACGCAGCTGCTTGTCGAGAGTATCGACAGCGTTCCTCTGACGCCAGAGCCGCCGGAGAACCACTTCCCCTCCTCGTTGTAACTGGTCACCCGAATGGCCACCAGCTTCCCTTCGTCGTCGAGTTCGTGCGGCGGACTATCCACATCAAAGGGCGATTCAAAGCATGGATGAAGAACGCAAAAAACAAACGTGCCGTGACCCTTGAGGATGCGCTGAACCGTCCTGATCGTCGCGTCCAGATCGCTTATATCCATCAGGGCCATATGGCACACGACGGCGTCGAAGGAGGCGTCATCGACGCTGGCGAGTGACTGAACATCGTCCCTGATGTACGCGACTTCTAGCTCAGGGGACTGCCGTACAGCGTGATCTAGGAGAGTAGCCGAGAGATCAACACCCGTGACAGTGGCGCCTTGTGCAGCCAGGATTCGCGACAAAAAGCCCTCCCCACACGCCAGATCGCAGACCTGTAGACCTTTGACATCCCCGAGCATGCGCATCATGATTTCGACATTCTGATGGAAAAACGAGTCGGGCGTCGCTAGCTGTGTCGTGATGAAGTTGAGGTAGAAGTCGCCGGCCGCGTCGTACTCAGAACTCGGCAAATCCCTTTCACTCATTCCAGATTCCTCCCGCAGCCGGAAATGGCGGCTATTCCGCTGACCGGCGATTCTACCAGATTCGCCGTCTGGCCTTTATCCCTGTGTGCCAATCACAAAACGCCCTCAATCCGACCCGGGATCGGTTTCTAAACTATCATCTCGCTGTATGATCGATCGAGCGCGATTTGCGCCAGGATAGAAATCTGACCGGCCGGGCAAAGGGCATTATACTTGGGGCAGTGAAGGAGGATTGCTCATGGCAGACAACTACTCTCCCCGACCTGAAGATAAGTTTACGTTTGGGCTGTGGACCGTCGGCAACGTCGGGCGGGACCCGTTCGGCGAGCCGGTGCGTTCGCCGCTCTCGCCGGTCGCGCTGGTCCATTTACTGGCCGAACTGGGCGCGTACGGCGTCAACCTGCACGACAACGACCTGGTGCCCATCGACGCCACGCCGGCCGAGCGCGACCGCATCGTGCGCGATTTCAAGCGGGCGCTGGCGGTGACGGGCCTCGTCGTGCCCATGGCGACGACAAACCTGTTCGCCGACCCGGCGTTCAAGGACGGCGCGTTCACGGCCAACGATCCGGGCGTGCGGGCCTACGCGCTGCAGAAGACGATGAAGGCCATCGATCTGGGCGTGGAGCTGGGCGCCGGCATCTACGTCTTCTGGGGCGGGCGTGAGGGCGTCGAGACGGACGCCGCGCGCGATCCGTTGGTGGCGCTGGCCCGCTTCCGCGACGCGCTCAACTTCCTCACCGAGTACGTGCGGGACCAGGAGTACGACCTGCGCTTCGCCCTGGAGGCCAAGCCCAACGAGCCGCGCGGCGACATCTACCTGGCGACGACGGGGGCCATGCTCGGCTTTATCGAGACGCTGGACCACCCGGAAATGGTCGGCGTCAACCCGGAGGTGGCTCACGAGCAGATGGCCGGGCTCAACTTCCTGCACGCTGTGGCCCAGGCGTGGGATGCGGGCAAGCTGTTCCACATCGACCTCAACGACCAGTTCCCCGGCCGTTACGACCAGGATTTCCGCTTTGGCGCGGCGAATCCGAAGAACGCCTTTTTCCTGGTCAAGTTCCTGGAGGACGTGGGCTACGATGGGTCGCGCCACTTCGACGCCCATGCCTACCGCACGGAGGACGTAGAGGGCGTGAAGGCATTCGCGCGCGGCTGCATGCGCACCTATCTCATCCTGAAGGAGAAGGCGCGGCGGTGGAACGAGGACGCCGAAATCCAGGGGCTGTTGCAGGAAGCCAACGCCGACCGGGACGACGCGGCGGAGATCCTGGGGCCGTACAGCCGGGAGCGGGCCGAGGCGCTGAAAGGGGCGGCGCTGGACCGCATTGCCCTCGGCGCGCGCGGGCTGGCCTACGAGCGGCTGGACCAGCTGACGACGGAAATCCTGCTGGGCGTGCGCTGAGGAGGCCACGGCGATGGCAGACCGAACGTTTCTACTGGGGATCGACGTATCGACGACGGGGGCCAAAGCGCTGCTCATTGCGGCGACAGGCGAGGTGGTTGCCAGCGCTTCCACCCCGCTGACCGTCTCCACGCCGCACCCGCTCTGGTCAGAGCAGGCGCCGGCGGATTGGTGGGACGGCATCGTGACCAGCATCCGCCGGGTGCTGGCTGAGAGCGGCGTGGAGACGGGAGCAATCGCTGCCATCGGCCTGACCGGGCAGATGCACGGGCTGGTGCTTCTGGACGAAAACGGCGAGGTGCTGCGCCCCGCCATCCTGTGGAACGACCAGCGTACAGGCGCGCAGTGCGACGAGATCCGCGAGCGAGTGGGGCGCGAGCGCTTGATCCGCATCACGGGCAACGACGCGCTGACCGGCTTCACCGCGCCGAAAGTGCTGTGGGTGCGCGAGCACGAGCCCGACGTGTACGCGCGGGCGCGCCACCTGCTGCTGCCGAAGGACTACATCCGCTTCCGGCTGACGGGCGAATACGCCCTGGACCGGGCCGGAGGGTCGGGCACGCTGCTCTTCGACCTGGGCCGGCGGGACTGGTCGGAGGAGGTGGTAGAGGCGCTGGAGATCCCGCGTGAGTGGCTGCCGCCGACGCATGAAGGGCCGCAGGTGACCGGCCGGGTGAGCGCAGAAGCGGCGGAGGCGACGGGACTGCTGGCTGGCACGCCCGTGGTCGGCGGCGGCGGTGACCAGGCGGCGGGCGCGGTCGGCGTGGGCGCGGTCGTGCCGGGGATCATCAGCCTGGTGCTGGGCACGTCGGGGGTCGTCTTTGCCACGACGGCCGGGCCGCTGGTGGAGCCGGAGGGACGGCTGCACGCCTTCTGCCACGCAGTGCCGGGCCGCTGGCATTTCATGGGCGTGATGCTCAGCGCGGCGGGCAGCCTGCGCTGGTACCGGGACGCCGTCGCCGGGGGAGCGGATTACCGGGCGCTGGACGAGGAGGCGGCAGCCGTCGAGCCGGGGAGCGAGGGGCTGCTCTTCCTGCCCTACCTGACGGGCGAGCGAACCCCGCACCCCGACCCGCTGGCGCGTGGCGCGTTCGTCGGGCTGACGGTGCGGCACGAGCGGGCGCACCTCACGCGCGCCGTGCTGGAGGGGGTGGCGTTCGGGCTGAAGGACAGCTTCGAGCTGATCCAGGGGAGCGGAATGGGGCCGGTGCGCGAGGTGCGCGTCTCCGGCGGCGGCGCGCAAAGCCCGCTCTGGCGGCAGATCATCGCCGACGTGCTGGGGACCGAGCTGCGCACGGTAGCCACGACAGAAGGGGCGGCCTACGGCGCGGCGATCCTGGCGGCGGTCGGGGCGGGCTTCTACGAGAGCGTGCCGGCGGCCTGCGAGCGCATAGTGGCGGTGACAGGGCGGACGGTGCCGCTGCGGCAGAACTACGAGCTATACAAGGGGTTTTACGAGATTTACCGGGAGCTATATCCGGCGCTGGCGCCGGCGTTCCGGCGGTTGGGTGAGATGGAAGTAGGGTAGAGACGGGTATGGAGCAGAAGTCGCCGCAGCCTTTTACCGCTCCCAGCGTCGGGTTGTGCCCGAAGAGCACGATATGGTGAGGGCTATGGTTCCTTCACGTGTTCGATGGCCTGCTCCAGAAAATCCGGACTGCCAAAGCTGCCCGATTTGAGGACGAGCAGCAGCGGCGGCTCGGTCAGGGTCAGGCAGGAGGGCAGGCCGGGCTGGATTTCTTTCCAGATGCGCAGGCCGCTGATGTTCAGGCGCCGGGTGACGGCGGCAGAGGTCTCGCCGCCGGCGATGACGAGGCGGCGCGCGCCCGCTTCCTGCACGACCCGGTAGGTGATGTCCGCCAGCGTGGCGGAGACGAGCCGGCCGAGGACGGTGTTTGTGAGGCCGCGCTCGGCGGCGGCCCGGTGGGCGGCGGCAACCTCTGTTGGGTCGTTGGGGGCACGGAGCACGGCGTCCCGCCCATCCGCAAGCAGGCCGATCAGGGCGTCGGCGAGGCGGGCAATTTCGGCCTCGCGGCCGGTGGCGTCGAAGAGGCGGGCCGTGTCGAGGGTGAAGAAGGGCAGGCCCTTATCGCGCAGGTGGTCAAGCTGTGCGCGGGTCTGGGGCATGAGAGAGCCGGCGACGACGAGGACGGCGCCAGGCAGTAGGGGTGGGTTTGCAACCCGCCCGTTTGCAACCCGCCCGTCCAGAAACCCTTCCCTACGCAGTGGCGGGCCCCAGACGGGAGGCAGCTCTTCGGCAATAGCGGAGCTGCCACAGAGGACTGGCAGATCGTGGACGGCGCGGGCGATGGTCGCCAGGGCCGCCTGATCGACCACGTCGAGGATGAGGTAGTTGTAGCTTCCGCGCCGGGCTTCGATTTCTTCGCGCAGTTGGGCCGGCCCGCGGGCGATGACCTCGTGGGTCAGCAGGCCGACGCGCCGCTCCGTCTGGCTCTGGAGGATGTCCACCAGATTCGAGCGGGTCATCGGGTGGATGGGGTCGTGGCGGAACTCGGATTCCGCGAGGGGAACGCCGCGCACGTAGTGGATGCCGTTGACGGTCGTGCGGCCGTTTTTGGGAAAACCGAGCACGACGACGGCGAACTCCTGGCCGAGGGCGTCGAGCATGGCGTCGAACTCGGTGCCGATGTTGCCGCGAAAGACGGAGCAGGTCTTGTTGAAGAACTGCTGCCAGCCGGCCTGCTGCAGGAGGTGCGTGGCGGCGAAGACCTTATCGTAGGCCAGGGTGCGGTCGTCCAGCCGGGAGTTGGTGTCGAGAATGCAGACGTCGGGCTGGGGAGCGCGGGTGGGGTCGTACGAGTATCCGCCGTCGTCAATGGAATAGACGTGGGTCAGGTAGTCCCACTTGGCGAACATGATGCCGATGTCGTTGGCGCCGGTGATGTCGTCGGCGACGACGGCCATACGCCCGGTCACGGCGCCCTCCCGGCAGGGCCGATTTCCTCCAGCTCGACCATACTCGTCTCGACGACCGGTCCGTCCGGCTCCTCGGGGATGCGAAAAGTCTTGATTTCGCCGGGGCCGAACTCGGCCTCGATGGTGCGGTCCCACGGCTCCAGGCGGATGGCTGCTCGCGTGGCGGCGTTGTCCGTCTCATAGGCGCGCAGGATGAGGCCGTCGCCGTCTTCAGCGCGCTTGAGGACGGAGACAATGACGTTGGCCCGGTCTACGGAGAGGAAGCCGGCGCGCTGTGGCAGCGTGCCATCGGGCCGGTAGGTGGCGAGCAGGGCAATCGGGCGCTGGTTCAGCTCGGCGGCACGGCGCACGGTGCCGGTTTCCTCCCAGCTCTGGTCGTGGGGGACGAGGGTATAGCTGACGCGCTGCATGCCCTGGTCGACGATGGGGAAGCCGTGGTCGGGCGGCGGCTCGAAGGGGACGTGATGGGCGTAGATCGGGCTGCGCAGCACCGTGAGGCCGATCTCCTGGAGCAGCACGTCGCCGCTGTACTTGCCGTTGTTGAGGATGCTCAGGCCGTAGCGCTCGTGGTTGCTATAGGAGATGCCGGTCACATCCACCCAGGCCTGCCCCGGCTCCTCCTCGCCGGTAGCGATGCGCTCGACGTGGCCGTAGGGGACCTCGTAGACGCTGCGGATGAAGAAAAGGTTGAGGGGGAAGCGCAGCTTGAGGGCGCGCTGCGACTCGCGCCACTCGACGAGCAGGCGCACGTCTATCTGGTCGAGATCGGGATAAACGGCGAACTCCTGACGGAGGTGGGAATTGCCGTATTCGCTGATCACGCGGACGACAGAGCGGACAGGGCCATGCTCGATCAGGCGTATGCCGGTCGCCATGAACTGCCCCTCCACGTCCTGAAAGCGGAAGACGTGGTGGCCCCAGGTGTCGCTGGTGTCGCGGATGACGGTGGGCACGGCAGCATCTCCGTCGAAGACCTCGACGCCGTGGCGTTTGTCGTGCAGGCTGCGGATGGTCCCGCGCTCCGGGTCAAAAGCCAGGCGGAAGCGCTCGCTCTCCAGAAGGGTGTCCGCGGCCTCGACGCGTGCGAAGTCGGCGGGCGTGCCGGGCACGACGCGGTAGGTGCGGTAGCCGAGGGCGGGTAGCTCGGCGATGAAGGCGATGCGGTTGCGCCCCCGCGCTGCCGCCTCCTGCTGGACGCGCTGCACGGGCCGCTCCTGTCCCTCGTCGTCAAGCAGAATGAACGGGTCGGGGATGCGGCCCATCTCTACCTCGACCACGACGCGGCTCTCCCAGGCGTTGGGGTTGAAGACGATGATCGGCCGCATCTCCTCTTCCGGCTCGACGCGCACCTGCCAGGCGAGGGACTGGACGGCATAGTTGAGCGCGCGGTCGGCAATGGCCATCGCCTCGCCGTGCAGGTGAGCAGCGTCCGTATAGGCGGAAGGGATGCTGGTGCCGGCCAATATGTCGTGGAACTGGTTAAAGAGCACGCTTTTCCAGGCGTGGCCCAGGTCGGTGGGATAGGGCTGCCCGGTAACGGCTTCGGCGATGGTGGAGAGCTTTTCGGCGGCGAGCAGGCGGTTCTCGGCCTCGCGGTTGCTGCGCTTGATGCCGGAATGGACGGCGTAGGTGCCGCTGGCATGGTGCTGTAGCTCGCGGTGAACGACGGGAATGGGCAGATCGCGCTTCTGGACGGCGGCGAAGTAGCGTTCGGGCGAGCTGAAGACGAGGCGCGGGTAGGCGGAGTCACGGTCGAGCGTCTGGATGCTCTCGATGTTGGCTCGGGTGGGGCCGCCGCCGTGGTTGCCGACGCCGTAGAAGCACATCAGCTCGTCAAAGGGGGGCTTGAGGCTGCCGGCGACGCGACGGATG
>JAAYYY010000664.1 GCA_012515125.1 Chloroflexota bacterium | reverse complement strand
GCCCCTGCTTCGTCTCTCACTTCCGGTCTCCGCTTAGTTCAGCGGGCAGTACGTATCGTTCTGCGCCTCGAACAGGTTCTTGGTCGCCTCGAAGTCTCCGGTGGCGTACGCTGCCTGCACCAGATTAATCACATCCTCAACGGCATAGGAGAAATTGACGCCGCCGCTGCTGGCGTTGAGCAGGGCTGCGACAGCATGACGCGCCATGGCATTCTCGCCGCCGCCGTTCCTTTTTACCCCATCAAGAAGGGTATGCGGGTTGAACGAGGCATCGACGCCAAAAACCGTCTCGAAGTCATCTGTGGGCGAGTAGCCAACCCAGCTATCGAAGTGATGGGGCTGCTTCCAGTAACCAGGCGTGCAGCCCTGGCCGCCGGCCGGAGGTGGTGGCGTATTGGTGGGCGTATTGGTCGGCGTTGGCTCCGGCGTATCGGTCGGCATGGGTGTCTTAGTCTGCCCCGGCTCCGGTGTTTTACTCGGCGTGGGTTCTGGCGTGTCTGTCGGCTCCGGTTCTGGTTCGCATGTAACCGTCCACTTTGTGCCGCCTATCGAGACAAACGGCGCTCCGTCGAGAACCACGACGATCTCAGGAGCGAAGGTGATACTCAGCGTGCCCGACGGACCGGCATCCCACTCGCTCGTCGGGGGATAGACCAGCGCAAAGCTCGCCATACCGCTGCTGTCCGCCATCTGCGACTCCTGAAGGTACGTCACGCGCGTCTCATCGGGGAAAACGCGGGAGACCCGCAGATTGGCCGTGCTGTCCGCAGGCAGTCCCGTAAGAGAGATCTGATCGGGACCAGGCGTACACGACGCGTAACTGTCAGGCCAGAAGAAAGTGACGCCGTTGCGTTCAACACTACCCGCGCGGACGCCACCGGCAAAGGCGAACGACAGCAAGCTCACAAACAGGATGCCGGCCACACCCAACAGCGTGATGAAACGTTTCGATTTGTTCACTTTTTCTCCTTATTCATGCAACGTGAATCGATAATTGCCGGACTTACCTTTTAGCGCCGGCGCCAGACCGAACGGGCTCCCAACACCACGGCTCCTACGACGAGCAACACCGCCGGGATGATCCCCAGGCCGATACCCGTTATCGGATTCTCGGCAGCCGGCGCGGCCGGGGGTACCTCCTGGCTGATGCCGCTGCCCAGGGTGGCCACGACAACCGCCGTCGGCGTCGGCGACGCAGCCGGCGTTACCGTGGGCGTTGCCAGGGCTGCTGTCGGCGTCGGCGCCGGCTGAAGTTCTATCGTGCCCAGCTCGACCTGCCGGCGAACACCGGCCAGCTCGTGCGGGGGCGCCACCTCGTCATCGCCTGGTGTCTGGCCCTCGCGGGTGAACAGGACGGCCACCGTACCGTTGCTGGTTACGACGCCCTGCAGCAAACCGTCCGTTACCGCAGCCACCGGCTCCCCCTGACTCCAGCTACCGTCCCATAACCATGAACTCAGAAGCCCGTCGCCGGCCTGCAGGAGGTGCAGGCCGCCGGCGAGGGCGGCGGCGACCGTAGCCGGCGCACCATTGCCGGCTACCACCGTCGTCACCAGAACCGGCTCACTCCAGCTCTCCCCATCGTCAAGAGATACCTGATGGCGCAGGCGTAGATTGCCGCCATCTTGCTCTTGCCAGAGACGGTGGACTGTCTGCGACCCATTGCTGACTATCGCCTGCCAGAACGGCTGCTCCTGCCCGACCTGCGCTGGCTCGCTGCAGGCGTCTAGAGCAGAAGAGCAGCGCACGTAGTAGAGTCGCTCTGCGTGTACGTTCTCTGTTGGGTTCAGCTTCTCCTCTGTAATCAGAACGTGCAGCGAGCCGTTGC
>JAAYYY010000089.1 GCA_012515125.1 Chloroflexota bacterium | reverse complement strand
TGAGCACCGACTTTCCCCTCTCCGTGGCGGTGGTGCTGCCGGACGGTACGGCGGCCAACCTGATCGGCGACAACTACGTGGTGCGCGCCGTCGCCGGGCATGACTTCCGCATCTCCGCCGGTTCGTTCTTCTATCCCAGCCCTGCCGCAGCCGGGCTGCTCGTGGAAACGGTGCAACGGATGGCGGCGCTGGCGGGCGACGAGCTGGTCATCGACGCTTATGCGGGGGCGGGGCTGCTCTCCGCATTCCTCTCCGAAGGGGCCGTGGAGGTTGCCGCCGTGGAGGCTGCTCCGGACGCCGTCGAGGATTTTGCCGCCAACCTGGCGGCGACGGAGAACGTGTCGCTCTACCACGGGCTGGTGGAGGAGGCGCTGCCGGCGTTGGGCGTGCAGCCGGAGCTGCTCGTCGTCGATCCGCCGGCCGAGGGGCTATCGCGCGAGATGGTGGAGATTATTGGCGCGATGCGGCCGGACCGGTTGATTTACGTCAGCGGGGACGTGGCTACACTCGCCCGCGATGCGCGGCAGCTCGTACAAGAGGGGCTGGAGCTGGTTGAGGTGCAGCCGATCGACATGATGCCGCAGACCTACCACGCGCTCACCGTTTCGTCGTGGCGCTCCTGAAAGCCGGCACGCCGAAGCGCAGGTGGTAGACGGCAATCCCAAAGGCAACGGCGGCGTTGAGCGAGCCCTTTACCCCCTGCATGGGGAGGGATAGCACGCGCTCGCAGCGGGCCAGCAGGGCCGGATCGATACCCGCCAGCTCGTTGCCGACGACGAGAATGAGGGGCGCATCGGGCAGGCTCTGCACGTCGTAGAGGGAGCCGGCCTGCAGCCCACTCTCCAGCGCCCAGAGCCGGTAGCCCTGCGCCTGCAACGCGTCCGCTGCGTCGAGGGCGTTGGGATAAGCGGTCCAGGGCACGGCGTCCTCGCTGCCCAGCGCCGTCTTGCCCACACCGGGGTGTTCGGGCGTGGCGGTGATGCCGCAGAGGTGCAGGCGGCCTAGCCCGGCCCCGTCGGCCGTGCGCATCATCGAGCCGACGTTGTAGGTGCTGCGAATGTTGTCGAGCAGGGCTTCCAGGGGGAGTGGAGACGTGACAGGTTTTGGAGAGCGCTCTGGTCGTGGAGAGCCCTCGGGTTTCTCCGTCATCACGACCAGGGTCGGCCCCTTGCAGCGCGGGCAGGGTAGCTCGACCAGGGTCGCGGGTGCGGGGAAGCGAAAGCGGCAGGCGTCGTCCGCACACTGCCGCATCACGAAGCGGGAGCCGTCCACCCCGGGTTAGCGGTTGGCCCCCTGGAAGCCGCGCGCCTGCCAGGCTTCAAAGAGCAGGATGGAGCCGGCGACGGCGGCGTTGAAGGAATCGACGCGGCCGCGCATTGGCAGGCGCAGCAGGAAGTCGCAGGTGTCGCGCACCAGCCGGCGCAGCCCTTCGCCTTCGTGGCCGACGACAATGCCGAGGGGCATCTCCAGGTCTATCGCGCCGAGGGTGACCGCCTCTTCGCCGACGTCCATGCCCACGAGCCAGATCTCCTGCTCTTTCAGCGCGCGCATCGTCTCGACGAGGTTGGTCACCTGGGCGACGAGCAGGTGCTCGACGGCCCCGGCGGAGTGGGTGACGACTGTGGGCGTTATGTCGGGCGCGCGGCGATCCTGGATGATGACCCCATGCACGCCGCACAGCTCGGCCGTGCGCAGCAGCGCGCCGATGTTCTGAGGGCCGTGCAGCAGGTCGAGCAGCAGGAGAAAGGGTTTCTCCTCACGCTCTGCCGCCAGGGCAAGGATCTCCGCCACTTCGCTATAGGGGTAGGGGCCGGCTTCGAGCACGACCCCCTGGTGGCTGCTGTCGCTGGCGAGCTGGGTCAGCTTCTGTTTGGGGGCATGCTGGACGGCAAGACCGCGCTCGCGCGCTGCCGCCAGGAACGGGCGGGCCTCGCGCGCGCCGAGCCCTTCTTGAAGCCACAGCCGGTGCAGCCGGCGGCGGCTGCCGCGCAGCGCTTCCAGCACGGCGTTACGGCGAAAGAGAATGTCCATGAAAGGGTAGCTATTCTGGCTGAACTTCCCGGCGCGGAGAGAATCCCGCAGCGCCGGACCTAGAGGCGCGCGAAGATCATGCGCCCGGCGGTCGTCTGCAGCACCTTGGTGACTGTTGCCGTCACCGTCTCGTCGATGTGCCGCTCCCCATTCTCGACGACGATCATGGTGCCGTCCTCCAGATAGCCGACACCCTGCCCGTACTCCTTGCCTTCCTGGATGACCCGTACTGTCAGCTCTTCGCCGGGCAGGTAGGCGGCCTTGACGGCGTTCGCCAGATCGTTGATGTTCAGCACCGGCACACCCTGCAGCTCGGCGACGCGGTTCAGGTTGTAGTCGTTGGTCATGATCGGGCAGCGCAGCTCGCGGGCCAGCGCGACCAGCTTGCTGTCTACGTCTCGCACCTCGCTCACGTCCATATCGGTGAACTTGATCGGGATGGGCAGCTCCTGCTGTAAGATGCCGAGGACTTCGAGGCCGCGCCGGCCGCGATTACGGCGCAGGGTGTCGGGGCTGTCGGCAATGTGCTGCAGCTCCGTAAGGACAAAGTTGGGCACCATCAGGGTCGAGCGGATGAAGCCGGTCTTGCTGATGTCGGTGATCCGGCCGTCGATGATGACGCTTGTGTCGAGCAGGATGACGTCCCGATCGTCAGGGGCGCCCTCCCGGTTGGCGCCTGTGGTGATGATCGGACGGAAGGAGGCAAAGAAGTTGCGAACGTCCGTCTGCCGCCACATGAGAATGACGACGCTCAGGTAGATGAAGACGAGTGAGGCGGCTACCGGGGCGATCTGGCGGAAGGGCGTGGGCAAGAAGGAGAGCGGAAAGGAGAACAGGGCGCCCGCGACGAGGCCCATCAGAATGCCGATGATGATGGCGCCCAGGCGCTCTGGGGGCATGCTGATGAGGTGCTGGCGGATACGCCGGATGGGATGAGTCGTCACGAAAGGCGTGAGAATCAGCCCGGCGAGAATGCCAAGCAGGCCAAAGATGACGACGTAGAAGTCCGGCTCGTCCTCGAGAAGCTCGGCCAGATAGCTTCCGAATAATCCAAACACGACAGCGCCTACGGCGGCGCCAAGAAGGCGGAAGAAAAAATCGATACTTAAGCCCATGACTCCTCGATAAATGAGAAGAAATAATGCCGAGCAGACGACTACCCCCCTGACCAGCCGTCCCTGGCAACGCCGGTCCGTCTGCCGCGGCCACCAGGAAACTACAACAACAAGAAGTCGCGGGTGGTCCTTGGAAGATGAAGGTGGATAAGTGCGGGCGCACGGCCACCCGAAACGCTTCGCTCACGAAAAAAATGTAACATAAGGCCGGATAGAAGGCAAACCTGCAGGCAAAAAAAGTCGCCTGACTCTCAGGCAGGGGATACGGGCCCGGGAGAAGGGGGCTAACCGGCGCGGGGAGAGGTCGCTTCTCGCGTCAGCGCGCCCGGCCGCGGGCGCTCATCATGGCCGGCAGCGGTGGGCGCGGCGTGGGGCGATCGCCGGGCAGGGCGGGCTGTCGCCGTTGGGATAGGCCGGGCCGATGCTGAGGCGCGCGCCAGGACCAACCGGAGCGTTCGTCCTCGACGGCAGGATCGCGACTAATCGCGAAGGCGCCGATAAAGAGGATGCGGGTGAGCCAGACGAGTCCGGCGATAAGCAGCGGGACGATTTCGAGGATCTGTGCCCGGCTGAGCAGCTCATTGCCAACGGAGTGGTTCAGCAAGGTGAGGGTGATGGCCCACCAGGTCATCAGGGCGTTCATCGTCGCGCCCAACAACCAGGCGCCCATCAGGTACCAGGTTGCGGGTCCGGCCTCTCGCTCGCTCTCCGGCGTGCAGAGGTGGACAAGGCCGGCGAAGTCGATGGCGCAAAAGGCGAGGGCGAGAATGGCGGCCCAGTGGACGCCGCCAAAGCCGACGTCGCCCAATAGATTGTGCAAAGCAAAACGTGTGGTGTCGAAATTGAACAGCTCAAAAGCCAGCATGGCGACGATCAGAATTGTCGTGATAACTGCCTGCCTCGCCGCCAGAGGCAGGCCGGCCATTGCCGTGCCCGCACGAAAGCGCCCCCCGACCCCCGCGAATGGCTCGCTGCGCATGGGTATTCTCCTCAGCTCTCGACATGATGCCTCTTCCCCTACGCTGCCTACCCGGGTCTTCCCGTAAGAGAGGGGTGCTGGTGAGGGTGCAGGCTCACCAGCACCAATCGCGGGGAAGAGGGTAGAACAAACGTTCTATTCAGATATTAGATCAATTAGCTGGCGCTGTCAATGAGCAGTTCGCAGAATTGAGTGAAGAAGAGGTGAAGGCTCCGGCCGGCTAATCGTCTGACCCGCTATCGTCGTCATCCGAATCGCGATCGGAGTCGTCTCCGCCGCTATCGTCGAAGTCGTCGTCAGAGCCACTGTCATCGCCACCGTTGTCATCATCGCCGCTATCATCATCGCGGTGGTCATCGTCGCTGTTGCCAGGGCCACTGTTGTCATCATCGTCATCATCGCCTCGAGCCAGCTCAATTTCCCGCACGAGCAGCGTGCCGTCAGCCTGTGGAGTTGCGTGGACCTTAACACGAGCGCCTACGCTGATACTGCCCTTAATCTCCGTTCCCGAGCCAATGGTGATCTGCCGGCCGGAGACCGTCCAGACGTTGCCGTTCATGACCTCGACCGTGCCGAAGAACTCGCGCTCGCCGGCCGGATTGGCGCCGGCGCTGCGGTTGTCGTCATCGTCCTGGGCCAGCTCGATCTCGCGCACCAGGACAGTGCCGTCGGCCTGGGGCAGGGTGTGCACCTTGACCCGGCTGCCGACAGAGATGTCGTTCTTAATCTCCGTTCCCGGGCCAAACGTCACCTGCTGACCGGAGGGGGTCCAGACGTTGCCGTCGATTGCTTCCACGATGCCAAAGAACTCTCCCTCGATGGTGCCGGAGCCGTTCTGGCTCTCTACCGGGGTCGCCGTCCGGGTGAAGACCATCTTCACCGGAGCGGTGGCGCTTTCGGCGTTGAGGGAGTCGGCGGCAGCACCGGGCGTGACGCCGCCGCCATTGCCCGTAGCTGCTTCACCGGAAGGTCCGCAGGCGACAACCAATAGGGCGAGCGCCGCGAGAATGAGGACAGACACCGGACGGAAATCGATTCTGGACATTTTCTTGCTCCTTTTTATGGCAGGTTTCCTTTCACACACCGCCCCCACACGATGTCTGGTCCGGCGACGCCCTTACAGTCGGCTCGGCCGGCGAAAAGTAACGCCGATACGCCAGATCCGCCTACCTCTCATCTCTGACTCATCTTTCAGCACAAAAAAGACCGGCAGCGCGCGCTGCCGGTCCCAGTCTGCTATAGGCTTACCCGTGCCGGAGATTACTCGTCAGGAATATCGCGCGGATCGACGTTATCGGGATCGACGCCGGGACCGTACTGGTAGACGTTGCCCCAGGGGATGTAGTGGCTGACAAACTCCTCTTCGCCGTACAAAAGGGAGCCATTCTGGAAGACGCGGCGGACAACCGTCACGTCGGCCCCTTCGACCGCCCAATCAACCTTACGGATCTCGCCCTCTTCCAGCTCCTCGTTGTATTCCCACGTATCGGGCTTCGGGGGCTGTATGTTCTCGAAGAAGGGACCGTCTTTCTCTACGACCCGGCCCACGTCGGTGCTGTAGAACTTGAAGGTCAACGACTGGAATGTCTCGTTGTAGTAGTTCTCGATGAGCAGGTGGTGCTCCGTGTTGTTGACAAAACGGAGGTCCACGAAAGGCTCAAAGACGGTAGCGTCCATGCCCGGCCCTTCGCCGTCGTCATAGTAGTGGACGCGGTAGCCGTGCTCCAGGCGGGCCGTAATGGGGAAACCGGCCCAGAAGGCGGTCTGGTAAATGGTCGTGCTCACCTGGCAGACGCCGCCGCCCACCCCTTCGACCGTCTGCCCGCCGAGGATGATCAGGCCGGTGGTGAAGCCCGCTTCCTCGGTCACGTTGCCCAGATAGCGATTGAAGGAAAACTCTTCGCCGGGGGCGATGACGATGCCGAAGAACTGCGCGGCAGCGCGGGCGATGTTGTGCTTGCGCTCCGGCGTGGAGCCGTAGAACCAGGTCGTGCTCTCTGCAATCAGCTCGGTGATGCCCAGCTCCGCTGCCGAGACGTTAGAATGGACCGTGGGCCGGATCTCGTTGACGACAAAGGGCATGGTGCGGTTGGTCGTGCCGACCTGGGCCATGAACTGCTTCAGCGTTGCATCGACGTCGAGCGCCCGGCCGTTGACGTGTGGCTCGACCAGCACCAGCTCGCCCGTGTCGTCGTCGAAGTAGAAGCGGGCGTTTTCCGGCTGGCGGTAGACGCGCGCTTCGATCTCCGACAGCCACTGGCGCACGGCCTGTTCGTCCACAAAGACGTTGTACTGGGCCCCATCCTCTCCTTCGACCATCTCCACGCGCAGCCACTCGGCCAGCTGCGCAGGCGACAGGACAACCCGGTCCAGGTCCACGTCTACCAGCGGCTCCTGGAAGTAGAGCGTCATTGGGCTGCCGACGATGGCCTGGATGCGGGCCGTCGTGTCGGGTGCGTCGAGGACGCGGGGGCGGACCTCATGGACCAGCAGCTCCACCTGCGCATCGCGGAAGCTGCTCAGCGGCTGGGTGAGCCGTTCGACGGCATCGGACACGTCCAGCCGGCGGCCGACCTGCCCCGGCGTATAGGCGATGGTATTGCCGTCAAAGGAGAAGCTGCTATCCAGCGCCGGCGCTTCAATCTCTGCGGCAATCTCCTGCAGCTCGGCGTACAGGGTGCCCTCGTCGAAGATGATGCCTGGCGCCAGCGGGCGGCCATAATACCAGCCGATAAACTGGTCGCGCAGGATGTTCAGCGGGCCGCCCTGGCGGCCGATCGCATAGGCCGCCTCGACGGTCTGCTCCAGGTCATAGCTAATGCCCAGGGAGGCAGGGGAGCGCTGCCAGCTCCGGCCCGTCGCCCGGTCCACCAGCTCGATGGCGCCCTTGCGGGCATCGGGGACGGTTTCGGCCAGCGCGGCGGCGGCCTCTTCGCGGGTCATGCCGCTGAGATCCACGCCCCAGACGGAAACGCCGGTGAAGATGCGGTCGGTGTGGCGTATCTGGTAGACGACCGCCGTAATGAGCAGGATGAGAAGAAGGACGCCGAACGTGACAAGCGGCGGCAGCAGAATCCAGCGCAACGCCTGACCTGGTCTTCTTTGTCCGGCAAATGTAAGGGGATTATCGATCATAGCAGGCCCTGACGTGTGGCGCCGTGCCGGCGCACTGGCTATCGGGCGGCATTATAGCAGCCGGCGGAGAAGCGAACAGAAGCGCTAACTTTCAGTTCATGAGCGAGCTTCGTCCCAGACAAAGCCGAACTCCTCGACGAAATAGCTGGCGAACTCTGGGTCATAGACCATGACGACGTTTTCGTCGTTGCTCTCGTTGGCGCTGCTGCTGAAGTTGAAGCTGCCGAAGATGACCAGCTCCCGGTCCACGATCAGGACCTTGTGGTGCATGATGCGCCGGTTGCCATCCTTGCGGACTTCCAGATTGGGCAGGCGGGCCAGTAGCAGCC
This sequence comes from Chloroflexota bacterium, assembly GCA_012515125.1. Classification (GTDB taxonomy): domain Bacteria; phylum Chloroflexota; class Anaerolineae; order Promineifilales; family Promineifilaceae; genus JAAYYY01. The sequence continues at coordinate 1,290 of JAAYYY010000089.1, read as the reverse complement.
GCTCGTAATAGCTGAATGGGCTGTCGGCGCCCGTGGCCTCGAAGACGCCGCGCACGGCTATTCCATCCTGAGCGCGCGCCAGAAGCGCTTCGCCAATCTGCTCCTCGGTGAAACTGAAGGCGAGAAAGAGTATCTCTTCCCGGGCTGTGGCGATGGCGGAGGCGATGACCGGCGCGATACGCTCCTCAGGGGCGAAGTAGGTCTCGACCAGCACGCCGTTGACGAACACCTGCGGGTAAGGCGTGTTGTCCGGCGATCCTGGCCCAAACTGGCGCTGCACGTACATCTCGTCCATCTCGGTGCGGTAGTTGGCGGCCAACTCGGGCACGTCAAAGCGCACGGCGTTGTTGTTGTTGCAATAGGCGCCGTTGCTGGTGTAGTTGAGCGAGCCGGTCCAGACAATGCGCTCGTCGATGACGATGAACTTGTTGTGCATGAAGGCGTTGCGCCGGTCCTCGACGACGGAAATGCCGTTACGCCGCAGCCGGTTGGTGGTGGAAGCGTCCGTGCCGCCGTCGTCGGTGACCACGCGCACCGGAATGTCGCGGCTCTCAAGCGCGATCAGCGCCTCGACGATAGGCAGGGCGTCCAGGTCAAAGGCGGCGATGTCCACACTGGTCTGCGCCTGGAGCAGATCGGCGGCAATGATCTCGTCGATGCCGCCGACACGCTCCTTTTCAGGCGGGCAGCTCGGGTTGGTGAAGAAGATCTCGAACCATTCGTCGTCGCTGAAGACGTCGCGCGGCTCCCGCGTGCGCAGCCGGCCCGTCTCGCGCTCCTCGCTCGGCAGCTCGATATCGACCAGATCGACGTCGCAGCCAAACAGGCCGAGCGCGAGCACGGCCAGCAGGAACAGAGCCGCCAGCGGCTTCACTCTTCTTCTTCTCGATTGGTGATGACGGTAAGCAGAGATGAGAAAAGCTCCTGTGGCGTCAGGGTGTCGCCGGCAGCGGCGATGGTTTCCAGGCGCACGACATCGCCAATTTGCAGGTCGGCGGCGCGCCCCCGGCAGAGCCACTCCACGAGCCCGGCAATCTGCTCCCGCCGCTGGGCCTCGCTCCATTGGCCGTAACCCTGCACATAGTCGTTGACGCGTGCAATGACCTCGCGCAGCGAAGCAGCCTGTTCTTCCAGCTCGGGCGCGGCCTCGGCGGCGGGCAGCGCAACGACCCGCCGGGCGGCGCGCTGGAGCTGCTGCATCCCCCAGCCCAGAAGCTGCCGGGCCTGCTCGTCGTCCAGCGCGTCACGCAGGCGGGGATCTTCATAGAGCTGCTCGGCAGCCCGCCGTAG
>JAAYYY010000663.1 GCA_012515125.1 Chloroflexota bacterium | reverse complement strand
TGCGCCTCCAGGGCGATGTGCACCTCGGAGCCGGTGGCAAAGATGACTGCTTCCGGCTCGGCCTCCGGGTCGCTGATCACATATGCGCCGCGCAGCGCGCCCGCCGCCGGGGCGTAGCGGCTGCGATCCAGCGTCGGCACGTTCTGGCGGGAGAGAGCCAGCGCCGTCGGGCCCTTGGTGCGCTCCAGCGCCACCTTCCAGGCGTAGCTGGTCTCGTTGGCGTCGGCCGGCCGGAAGACGTAGAGATTGGGGATCGCCCGCAGGCCGGGTAGCTGCTCGATGGGCTGGTGGGTGGGGCCGTCCTCACCCAGCCCGATGCTGTCGTGGGTAAAGACAAAAATCGTTGGCGCAAACATCAGCGCGGCGATACGCACCGTCGGACGCATGTAGTCGGAAAAGATGAGGAAAGTGCCGCCGTAGGGCCGGATACCCCTGTGCAGCGACATACCGTTCATGATTGCCCCCATCCCGTGCTCGCGGATGCCGTAGTGAATGTAGCGCCCCCGGAAGTCGTCGCGTCTCAGCTCCTGGATGCCGGCCTGTTTGGTCTTGTTGGAGGGCGTCAGGTCGGCCGAGCCGCCGACCAGCCAGGGGATGACCGGCAGGATGGCGTCCAGCACCTTACCCGACGCCGCGCGGGTCGCCATACCCTTCTCGCTCGGCTCGAACACCGGCAGCGCATCCTCCCAGCCCGGCGGCAGCTCGTTGTTGACGGCCGCCGTCAGCGTCGCCGCCAGCTCCGGATAGGCCTCGCGGTAGCGCGCAAAAAGCGCCTCCCAGGCCGCCTGCTGCTGCGGGCCGGCTTCCGGTCGCATGTAGTCGTACACTTCTTCCGGCACGTAGAACGGCTCGGTCGCCGGCCAGCCCAGGTTCTCTTTGGTGCGCAGGATTTCCTCTTCGCCCAGCGGCTCGCCGTGAGCCGCGGCGGTGTCCTGCTTCCCCGGGCTGCCGAAGCCGATGTGCGTGCGCGTGATGATCAGCGAGGGGCGCTCCTGCTCAGCCTGGGCTGCCAATATCGCCTCGTGGATTGCCTCCACGTCGTGCCCGTCGATGCGCTGTGTGTGCCAGTGGTAGGCGCGGAAGCGCTGCTCGACGTCGTCGCTCCAGGCCAGATCCGTCGAGCCGTCGATGGTAATCTTGTTGTCGTCGTAGAAGACGATCAGCTTGCCCAGCCCAAGGTGCCCGGCAATCGAGGCCACCTCATGGCTGACCCCTTCCATCAGGTCGCCGTCGCTGGCGATGCAATAGGTATAGTGGTCGATCAGCTCAAAATCGGGCCGGTTGAAGTGGGTCGCCAGCCAGCGCTCGGCGATAGCCAGGCCCACGGCGTTGCCGATGCCCTGGCCCAGCGGGCCGGTCGTCGTCTCCACACCCTCGGTCTTGAAGTTCTCCGGGTGGCCGGGCGTGTGACTGCCCCACTGGCGGAACTGCCGGATCTCCTCCAGCGGCAGGTCATAACCCGTCAGGTGCATCAGGCTGTAGAGCAGCATGGAGGCGTGCCCTGCAGAGAGGATGAAGCGGTCGCGGTTGAACCAGTGGGGATTGGCGGGATTGTGGCGCAGGAAATCGCGCCAGAGCACGATGCCCAGATCGGCCAGCCCCATCGGCGTGCCCGGATGGCCGGAGTTGGCTTTCTGCACGGCGTCCATCGACAGCGTGCGTATCGTATTTGCCGCCAGCTCGTGACGCGAATAATGGCTGAAATCGGTCATAAAAGCCTCCTATCGTCAGTTGTCAGTGGTCAGAAGTTGGGGCTTCCGACCTCCAACTTCCGACTGCCTGCTGTCAACTGTCTTCTATCTCGGTCCCATCCGTAGCGCGCCGTCCAGGCGGATGATCTCGCCGTTCAGCATCGGGTTTTCGACGATGTGCTGGACCAGCAGCGCGTACTCGTCCGGATCGCCCAGCCGCGACGGGAAGGGAACCTGTTCTCCCAGCGACTGGCGCGCTTTTTCCGGCAGGCCGGCCAGCATCGGCGTGTCAAAAATGCCCGGGGCGATGGTCATCACGCGGATGCCGTAGCGGGCCAGCTCACGGGCTACGGGCAGCGTCATCGCCGCTACCCCGCCCTTGCTCGCGCTGTAGGCAGCCTGCCCGATCTGCCCTTCGATGGCGGCGACAGAAGCGGTGTTGACGATCACGCCGCGCTCGCCGGCCGCGTTCGGCTCGTTTTCGGTCATCGCGGCTGCCGCCAGACGAATGACGTTGAAGGTCCCGATCAGGTTCACCTGGATAACGCGGCTGAAAGCGCCCAGGTCGTGCGGCCCCTCCCGGCCCAGCACTTTCATCGCAATGGCGATGCCGGCGCAGTTGATCGCGCCGCGCAGCGGGCCGGTGTTCTGGGCCAAGGCTACCAGTTGCTCAACGCTCGTCGGATCGGTGACGTCCGTCTGGTGGAAACGGCCCCGATCGCCGAGGCTGTCGGCAATGGCGCTCCCTGCTTCCTCGTTAATGTCGCCAATCACCACCATGGCGCCCTGGCCGGCGAGGCGGCGCGCCGTCGCCGCTCCCAACCCGCTGCCGCCGCCGGCGACGATGAATGCATTGCCCTGGAT
>JAAYYY010000088.1 GCA_012515125.1 Chloroflexota bacterium | reverse complement strand
TCACCCTCGTCCAGCCGTTGCAGGAAGGCTCGTGCGCCCGACTGGGCAATCGTGCCCAGATTCTCGACGATCTCCTCGCGGGTCATGCCGACGCCGCTATCCCGGACGTAGAGCCACTTCTCGCCGTCCTTCTCTTCGACGCGCAGGTGAATGGCCAGCTCCGCGTCGGGATCGACCACCGCCTGGTTGGTCAGCAGCTCGAAACGCATCTGCGTCAGCGCGTCGGAAGCGTTCGAAATCAGCTCGCGAAGGAATATCTCCCGTTCCTGGTAGAGGGAGTGGACGAGTATGTGCAGCAGCTGGCGGATCTCCGCCTGAAAGCGATAATCAGAAGGTTGTTCGGGGTTGCTCATGGTTCCTCTCCAGATGGTGCAATGTCGAAGATCAGGCCGCGTGCGCGGCGGCGATCAGCGCCTGCTTCTGTTCCCAGAGCTTCTCCGAGAGGGACACGTGATAGATGTGCGGGAACAGGAGCCGCTTCACGCCGCTGTGCAACCGGTCCATATCCTGCTGACGGCGCTCCCGGATCTGCTCCAGGGTAGGCCGCTCATAAACAAACCGTCCATCGACAATGATCTCTTCCAGCAATGGCTCGATAGACGTGATGTCGCTCGCCGAAAGATAGCGGTAGGTGCCGTGCTCGACCGGGTGGTGGAGCAGGAGGCGCTCGGCGTCCGCCGGATTTTCGTCTACCTGGGTCAGCAAATCCGCCGTGGCGCGCCCGTTGCGGTCGTAGATGCGCCACACCGCCTTCTGGCCCGGATTCGGCACCTTGGCCACGCTCTCCGAAATCTTGATCGCCGGCATCCACCCGCCATCGTCCTCGACGGCGACCAGCTTGTAGACGCCGTCCAGCGCGGCGTCTCCTTCGGAGGTGATCAGCCGCGTGCCGACGCCGTAGATCAGGCGACCGATCACCTCGTCGGCCGACAGGCCGTAGCGCGGCGCTTCCGACGCGATCTGCGTCTGGATCTGCCAGATCGTCAGCTCGTCAAGCTGATTGGAGAGCACGATAGAGACCTCCGGGAAGCCGGCGTCGTTGAGCATCTTCGCCGTCCGGACACTCAGATAGGCGAGGTCGCCGCTATCCAGGCGCACGCCGCGTGGCTGGTGGCCCGCACGCCGCAGCTCTTCGAACACGGTAATGGCATTGGGCACGCCGCTCTCCAGCGTGTCAATCGTATCGACAAGCAAAACGCAGTTGTCCGGATAAACGTCGGCATAGGCTCGGAACGCCCCCAGCTCGCCCTCGCCCAGGGCCATGAAGAGCTGGACCATGCTGTGGGCATGGGTGCCCTGGGGCGGGAAGCCCAGCACGGCAGAGGCGCCGACGTTGGAGGTGAAATCTGCGCCCCCGATGAGGGCCGCGCGCGCGCCGGCGTTGACGCCCCGTTCGTGTCCCCGTCGCATGCCAAACTCGAGCAGCGACTGGCCTCTCGTCACCTCGCAGATCCGCGCCGCCTTCGTCGCGATCAGGATCTGGTAGTTGAGATGGTTCAGGAGCGAGGTCTCCATTATCTGGGCCATCGCCAGAGGGCCTTCGACCACCGTCACGGGCACGTTCGGATGGACGACGCGACCTTCGGGTATGGCGCGCAGGGTGATGCCGTCGAAAGTGCCTTCTTCACGCAGCCAGTTGAGGAAATCGGGGGCGAAAATCGGTCTGCCGGCCGGGTCGCGTAGGCTACCCAGGTAGGCGACGTCTTCATCGCGGAAACGGGCCTGATCCATCCAGTCGAGCAGCCATTCAAGCCCGGCGTTGATACAAAAGCCCGCCTTGTGCTCGCCGTAATCCGGATAGCTGCGAAAAAAGTGGTCGAATTGGGCGCGGCGCTCGTGCAGCCCGTAGCGATAGTAGAGCTGGGCCATCGTGATCTGGTACATGTCCGTGTACAGAATCCCTTCGGCCATTCGTTTCTCGTCCCAGTTCATAGTGATTTTCCTCTTACGATGCGGCCTGGGTTCTTCTGAGGCTACGCCTCCTGGCTGCGCCGGGTCACGTATAACAGGGCGCCGGCTGCCAGCAGCACGATCCCGGCGACGGGCAGCCACATCAGGCTGCTGCCCTCATCTTCTTCGATCGGCAGCGGCTCGGCCTCGTCTGTGACGGCCAGGACCGGGGTGACCGTTGCCGTCGCCGTAGCGGTCTCCGTGGGATCGGGCGTTGACGTGGGCTCTTCCGTCGCCGTCGGCGTTGCCGTGGGCGTGGCGCAGCCGGCGTCGGGCGTCGGCTCCCAGGTGGGGCCGGGCGTCGGCGTGTGACCATCAGGCAGGGCCGGCGCGTCCTCCACCGGCAGCGCGCTCGTGTCGCCCTGCACCGCTACGTCGTCGTCGGCGATCCAGCCCGTTTCGTCGTCCTCCAGCGCGATCAGCCACCACGCACCATAGGCGGCCCGCGCCACGATGGGCCGGACTGTCTCTTCGTCCAGCCGGCCGAGTGCGTCATAGTCATCGCCCGGTCCCTCATAGACCCATGCCCCACCTTCAAGGACGAGCACGGTCGGCTCCGGACTGCACGCCTCTGCCGTGGGGTAATCCGCTTCCGCAGACGAGAGGATGGCGGTTGGCGTCGCGCTGCCGGTTGCCGTTGTGCGGCGCGTGGCCGTGGCCTGCACGGCCGGAGGGCGCGTGAGGATCGGCGGCGTGGTCGCCTGTTCGGTAGGGGCCGGCGGGAGACCTGGGGGGGAAGTCGGGTCTTCATCCGGCGTCGGCGTGATCGTGGGCACCGTCTGGGCGTATGCCCGGCTCATGGCAGCCGGCGACAGTGAAAGGGCTGCACTGAGGGCGACAACGAGCAGGAAAACCGCCAGCAGGATCATTCGACTTCGTAGCCTGGACATAGCGCTTTCTCCTTCGGGCCCGTTACTCATAGGCGACGCGAATGGTCAGATCAG
>JAAYYY010000662.1 GCA_012515125.1 Chloroflexota bacterium | reverse complement strand
GCGCCGAGCAGCCGCCCGACGCCGCGCCCCCGCCCCCGCTGAACCTGGGCCGAGAGCGCGCCCGGCGCCGGCACGACCGTGCGCTTTACCCTGCCGAAACGAACGGCGCGCGCCTCTTCGTAGGTTGCGCGGCTCCTCTAACCCTTTTTTACCTTCCTCATACCTCTTTCCGATCTTCATTCATAGGATGGTAAAGTGAAGGATCCATTCAGGGGTCAGCAAAACACAAACCAAAATAGTGACAATCAAATAGAGGAGGACGACTTCGACGATGCGCTCCCCTTAACGGCGCTGCCCTTCCACAGCGCCCTGTACACCGGTTACACGACTCACTCTCCCGACGATCCCCCCTATCCGGGCTGCGACGAAACGGTCTGGTATCGCTACACGCCGCAGCGTCGGGTCGAGCTCGACGTGGACACGGCCGGCAGCGACGCCTCCTTCCATTCCCGCCTGCGCCTGACGCTGCACGGCGGCGAGACCTACTATCTCATGGTCTGCTCCCACCTGGCCGAAATCCCCTACAACCTGCATCTCAGGGTCGCGCCCATCCTGTACAGCTACTTCCCCCTGCTGAACCGGCCGGTCGTCAACGCCGAATGACCAGCGCTCAGCCATAAACCGGGAGCGCGGGCATCTCCGCCCGCGCTCCTTTCATTTCCACGGATCGCGCCTGCCATTCTGGCAGGCAGCTTCCAGCTCGCCTTTTCTGAACCGTGATTTTGATGATTAGCATGATGGACTATGATTTCCCGCCGGTCCAGCGCTATTTCTCCAGGTCGCGCTACACAAGCGGCGAAATCATAGCCCACCATGGCAATCAAACGAATCACAGTCACAGCTCAGAACCCGCCGCCTGCTGCTTCCGCACCGCCTGCCCATTCCGCCACTCGCGCACCAGCATCAGCGACGGCAGCACCACCACCAGCGACAGCGCCGCCCCGAACCAGTAGGGGGCCGTCGGCTGCCAGGCAAAGATGAAGCCAGCGATCCCCGTGCTGATAATCGTCGCCAGGCTCACGCTGCCCTGGTAGAGTCCCAGCGCCGCACCCCGGTCGCGGTCGTCCACGGCCCACGTCGCCAGCGTCTGCAGCGGCGGCATCATCAGCCCACTGCCCGTCGCAAAAAAAAGCGAGGCCAGCGCGCCGGGCCAGAAGCTGCGGCTTGCCGCAAGAATCGCCAGTCCCGCCGTGCGCGCCAGCAGCCCCACGATGACCAGCCACGTCTCCCCCAGCCGATTGCGCGCGGGCCGCAGCAGAAAGGCCTGCGTCGCAAACTGCCCCACGCCGACAACCGTGAGCAGGTAGGCGACGTTGCTCGTCACCACGTCGTCTGGCTGCCCGGTAAAGAGCACCTCGTTGCCGTAGAGGGCGAAGGTCGCCTGCAGCATCCCGAAGGCGAACTGCCCCGCAAGGGCAATGATCAGCACCAGGAACAGCATCTGGTTGGTGAAGACGTCGCCGAGGGCCAGCCGGCGCTGCGGCTCCTGCGGTCTCTGGACCACGCCCTGCGGCGCCGGCCCATTGCGCGGCACCGTCTCTTCCAGAATCAGCCAGGTCATGATCGCGACAGCGAAAGCGGCGGCGGCGGCGATCAGGTAGGGCACGCGCGGGCCCAGCTCCGCCGCCAGCAGCCCGCCCACCGCCGGCCCGATGATGAAGCCAATGCCAAAGACGGCGAAGGTATAGCCCAGCGCCTCGGTGCGCCGCTCGCTCGGCGTGATGTCGGTGATGTACGCCTGAGCGACGATGATGTTGCCGCCCGTGATGCCGTCTACCAGCCGGGCGACGAACAGCAGCCAGGGCGTGCCCGCCACCGCCAGCAGCACGAAGCAGAGCGCCGTGCCAAGCTGGCTGACGATGAGCACCGGAATCCGCCCGATGCGGTCGCTCAGCCGCCCCAGGTAGGGGCCGCCGACGAACTGGCCCAGAAAGAAGATGGTGATCAGCATCGTGTTGAGCTGATCGCTCAGGCCGAACTCGCTGCGGGCATAAAGCGGCAGAATCGGCACGATCATCGCCGCGCCAACCATCTGCACAAAAATGATGAGCAGGATTGTTATCAGCCGTCTGTCGATAGTGGAAAATCGTTTCAGCATCAGGTCACCTTTTGCGCCCCGTCGAAGTGTAGCCACGCGACTCT
>JAAYYY010000661.1 GCA_012515125.1 Chloroflexota bacterium | reverse complement strand
GGTTGAAGAGAACGGGAATGGCGAAACCGGGCGTGTCGGCGGTATCCAGTGTAGCGCGCCCTTCGTTGGCGGCGAGGTCAAGCAGGCCGTGGGCGAACAGCCTTTCGTAAAATGCGGCGCTGAACTCTCGGTTCGTAATGATAGGGACGAGATCCTGCATGGCGAAGACGGCCGGGACGCCGGCGGCAATGAGCCGCTGTCCGAGGCCGCGGAAGGCATCGGCCGGGCTTGTCACGGCGGTCTGGCAGCTTCCGAGATAAATAAGGCGCAGCGGGCTGTCGCCGCCGCCGAGCAGATTGCCAATCGTGGCAGCAAAGCGGCTGCCGGGAATAAAGTCTGCCTTATCGTCCTCCCTGACCAGAAACAGATAGGGCTGGTCGTCCTTGAAAGCGCCGTGCGCGATGATATGGAGGATATGGGGGCGCTCGCGACGCAGCGCCGACTCGATTGCCGTGAGCGTAGCACGCGGTCGTACCAGCGACAGGTCAACGGGCAGCTCCCTCGTTGCCCTCTCTAGCGCCGCGAACTCCAACTCGACGTCGAGAGAAGCCAGGCCATAGTCGGATGCATCCGACGGGTTGGCAATGGCGATGAGGATGCGCACCGGACGCTCGATAACCGGCCCGCCAGGCTCCCAGGGGCCGGCGAGGTAACGGGAAAAGGGCGTGGCGCTGTGCGTGGCGATGTGCTGCGGCTCCCTGCCGCCGTCGCCGGGGTCGCGCAGCAACTCCCAGGGAAGTCCATGCAGTTTTGGCTCTTCGGCGTCGATACGCAGACGCACCTGGCGGCTGGGCGCCCGGCCGCGGGCTTCACCCCAGGCGGCGCGCAAGGCAGAATCCTGGAAGAGCCAGCGGAAAAGCGCCTCGCCGTCATGCCTCATGTCTTCAGTGAAGGCCTCAGGATCGAGGCGGCCGAGACTCTGCTTGCCATCCAGGTTGATTTCGACAGGAAAGTAAAGACGGTCCGCTCCCTGGTAACGCTTCAAGATACGGATTTCCAGCTCGACATAATCGCCCATTTTGTCGCCCTCTGCTCATAGCCGCGTCGCCTCACGGCATTATAGACGATGCCAGACAGGACGTAAACGACGGAGAAAAGAATCGGACGAATCACAACCCACCCCCTTGACAACGCCCCATTTTTCCCTATTCTGTTAGACATATCTAAATTTTGAACCAATACAGACCAAATGGCCCTGATAGGCCATCCAGGAGACACGACCATGATCTGGTCTTTCGACGAGCTACCGGAGGAACAGGCAGCCGCGGCGGGCGGCAAGGTGCGCGTGGACGGCGCGCGCGGGACGGTGGAGGTCGTGTCGCGGGCCGCTATAGAACCGTGATGGGATCTGCGAACAACGGTAGGGCCGGCTTCAAACCCGGCCATTATCAGGAGGACGATATGTTCAGGGTGTTGTTGGCGCTCTTGATTGGCGGCTTTGTCGCCCACCGTGGCTACTACAGCCGCAAGCTGGCCCCACCGCCCGGCGCGACTGTCGTCGAGCGCAAGGAGAGCGCCGCGGAAAAGGTGCTTGGCCTGTTAGCGCTGTCGGCGCTGCTATCCACAGCCGCTTACTGCCTGCGGCCCGCGCGCATGGCCTGGGCCGGGTTACCGTTGCCGCGGCCCGTGCGGTGGCTGGGCGTAGGCACGGCCGCGGCTGGTTTTGCCCTGCTACAACGGTCCCAGCAGACGCTGGCACGCAACTGGAGCGACACGCCGCGCATCATGGCCGACCAGAAGTTGGTGACGGAAGGTCCTTATCGCCATGTCCGCCACCCTATCTACGCCGCCTTCTTACTGATCCTCGGCTCGCCGCTGCTGTTGTCGGCCAACTGGTTCGTCGGCGGGACGTGGCTGGCAATGACCGCTCTGGACGTGGCCCTGCGCATGCGCGACGAAGAAGCGATGATGCTGGCCCGCTTCGGCGAGCCGTACCGGGCGTATATGGAGCGGACTGGGCGGCTCTTGCCGCGCCGGTAGGGGAGCGTATTGTTCTTGCCGGTCCCGATGGGGCCTGCTACGTCTCCAACCGCCAACCGTCTGCCGCCGGAAAGCCTGCGGAGTCGATACCGGCTCCGCAGGCTTTTTCTTTGAACGGCGATTTTTCGTTTGACAGCTTCTCTGGCCTACTGGTACACTGGAGTAGTCCAGTCATTTGTGTGGTGGTCGCCGACCCGCCGCATCGCAATTGCCATCACTGCCGACACCGAAAAAAGTAGCAAACCCAGCGAGGTCTGGCCGGCCTAGGTCATCCTATTGGAGAAGGAGGATTGAATGGTGTTGCGGAAGTTTTGGTTGGTGATCGGGTTGTTGCTGATGGGTCTGTTTGTCTTGGCGGCGTGTACCCAATCGACGGTCGAGAATAACGCCGGGGGAGACACCGACACGACCGTCGAGAACGTCGAGACCGAAACAGACACGGAAGTGACCGAACCCGAGACAGACGCAGAACCAGTAGAAGAAGAGCCCGCCGAAGAGGCGGAGGAGCCGGCAGAGGAGCCTGCAGAGGAGCCTGCGGAGGAGCCTGCGGAGGAAGAGCCGGCGGAAGAGCCGGCAGCCGAAGGCTTCCCCGAAGGCACGCAACTGCAGATTATGCAGTGGAGCCACTTCGTGCCCGCCTACGACGTCTGGTTTGACGAGTTTGCGCCGGCCTGGGGCGAGGCCAACGGCGTCGAGGTGACCGTCGATCACCTGGACATCGCCTCGCTCGACCCCTCACTCATTGCCGCACTGGACGCGGGTGAAGGGCCGACCCTGGTCGAGCTGCCTATCGCCGCGGCGAACTACGTCGAGGGCGTGCACGACCTGAGCGACCTGATCGCCCGCGCCGAGGAGGAGTTCGGCCCGATGAACGACACCTGCCGGGCCAACTCCTACCTGCCGACCAACGATATGTGGTACGGCTTCTGCCACGGCTGGACGCCGGACCCCGGCGATTATGACATCAGCATGTGGACCGAAGCGGGCTTCGCCGGCGGGCCGTCCACCTGGGCGGAGCTGCTGGAAGGCGGGACCTATATCCGCGAGAATCTGGGCGTGCCCATGGGCCTGGGCCTCTCGCCGGAGATTGACTCGAACATGGCGATGCGCGCCATCATCTGGTCCCACGGCGGCTCGATTCAGGACGAGAACGAGTGCGTGGTCATCAACTCGCCGGAGGTCCTGGCGGCGGTGGAGTATCTGGTGGAGCTGTATAACAATACCATGACCGAGGAAGTCTTCGGCTGGAACGCGGCCTCCAACAACCAGGGTCTGATTGCCGGCGACCTGTCCTACATCCTCAACTCCATCTCGGCCTATCGCAGCCTGCAGAAGATTGACCCGGGGGCGGCGAACAATATCGGCTTCACGCCCGCGCTCATCGGGCCGAACGGCGACCAGCACGCCTCGGCCCACCTCTGGTACATCTACCTGATCCCCAGCTACGTGGAAAAGGACAGCCCGGAATACCGCGCCGCCGAGGAGTTCATCCTCAACCTGGTGCGCAACTACAACGACGTGGTCTACAACAGCGAGCTGTACAACTTCCCCGCGTTTGAGGGCGTCGCGCCCGATCTGGCGGGCTGGCTGGAGAACGATCCCTTCGGCTCGGAGCCGGCCGACAAGCTGGCCTTCCTGGCCGACGCCGAGGAATGGACGACCTACCTGGGCTATCCCGGCCCGTCGAACCCGGCCGTCGCCGAGGTGTACGCTACGAACATCATCCCCACGATGATGGGCCAGGCTGCGCTCGGCGAGCTGACGCCGCAGGAGGCGATTGACCAGGCCGAGGCGCAGATCAACGAAATCTTCGCCAAGTGGCGGGACCGTGGTCTCGTCGGCTGTACCGATCAGTAGTATGAGTGGTAGGGGCGGGTTTCAATCCCGCCCCTACAGGCCGTCCGTATAAATGGGTAGGGGCGGGTCTCAGGCCCGCCCCTATAGGCCGCCCATGTAGTTGGTTGGGGGCGGATTTCAAACCCGCCCCTACGGGACAGACATAGGAATCATCATGGCTTTTGTGGAGATTAAGGGGCTTAGAAAGGAGTTTGGCGACGTCAAGGCGGTGAATGGCGTCGACATGGGTATCGAGGAAGGGGAGTTCGTGGTCATTCTCGGTCCGTCGGGCTGCGGCAAGACGACGCTGATGCGCATGATTGCCGGGCTGGAGAAGCCGACCGAGGGGGAGATCATCATCAACGGGCGGACCGTTACCGAACTGCCGCCAAGGGCGCGCGAGATCGCCATGGTTTTCCAGAGCTATGCGCTCTACCCGCACATGAGCATCTTCGACAACATCTCCTTTCCCCTGCGCGCGCGCAAGCAGCCGAAGGGGGAAATCAAGGAGAAGGTCGAGTGGGCGGCGGGCATCCTGGGCATCGAGCGGCTGCTGGAGCGGCGACCGCGCCAGCTATCGGGCGGCGAGCGCCAGCGGGTGGCCCTGGCCCGCGCCCTGGTCAAAGAGCCCGCCGTCATGCTGCTCGACGAGCCGCTCTCGAATCTGGATGCCAAGCTGCGCGCCTCGGCCCGCGACGAGCTGCAGCGCTTCCAGCGCGACCTGGGCATCACGACGATCTTCGTCACCCACGACCAGATTGAGGCGATGGGGCTGGGCGACCGGATCGCGGTGATGAACGCGGGGCGCGTGCGGCAGATGGGCACGCCGCAGGAGATCTACGACGACCCGGCCGACACCTTTGTGGCGACTTTCCTCGGCTCGCCGCCGATGAACCTCGTCGAGCAGAACGGCATCTTCGTCGGCTTCCGGCCGGAGAGCTTCCTGCCCGCTCAGGTCGTCGGCAACGGCGGGCCGGTACAGGTCTTCCCCTATGAGGTGGGGCGCGTCGAGAACCTGGGCTCTGACCGGCTGCTGTACGGCACGATTGGCGGCGGCGAGCAGAACCGCACCATCGCCAAGCTGCCGTCTACCGTACCGCTGGCGATCGAGCCCGGCGAGCGCTACGACTTCGTGGTCCACGCGGACAATCTGCGCTACTTCGACAAAGGCACCGGGCAGCGCATCGAGCGGCAGCCGGCCTGAGGGGGTGGAGATGGCTGAAAAAACAGTTGATAAGCTGCGGGTTGTCGGGACGGAAGCGCGCACGGCCGAAGGGCGGCGCGGCTGGTACCTGGCGGACCGCGAAGGGCTGCTGAGCACGCTTTTCCTGGCGCCGGCGGTCATCTATATCGTCGCCCTGGTGGGCATTCCCTTTTTCCTGGCAATCGCCTTCAGTCTCAGCGACGTGACGGTCGGCAACACCAGCCTGGACTTCGTCGGCCTGGACAACTTCCGCAGTGTGACCCGCACGCCGCAGTTTGTGCGCGCGCTGCGCAACAGCTTCTTTTTTACCATCGCCGCGCAGATCGTCGTCATCATCCTGGCGAACGTGCTGGCGGTGATCATGTCGCGCGACTTCCGGGGCAAGTGGCTGGCGCGCTTCCTGATCATCCTGCCCTGGGCCGCGCCCATCTCCCTGGGCACTATCGGCTGGGTGTGGATCCTCGACTCGAAGTTCAGCCCGATTGACTGGGTGCTGGTGCAGGCCGGGCTGTTGGGGCCGGGCTCCATTTTTGGGCCGGGGCGCAACATGCTCTACCTGAGCAAGGAGAATCTGGCCATCGCCTCGACCATCATGGTCCATGTCTGGCGCGTGCTGCCGCTGGCGACTGTCATCCTCATGGCCGGTATGACGTCGATTCCGCAGGACCTGCTCGACCAGGCCGAGGTAGACGGCGCGAGCTTCTGGCGCACGCACTTCCAGGTGGTGCTGCCGCTGGTGATGCCCATCATGGCGATTGCCCTGCTCTTTGGCCTCATCTTTACCTTCAGCGACATGGTCGTGCCCTTCGTGCTCACGCGCGGCGGGCCGGTCTATTACACCCAGGTGCTGCCGCTGTGGGCCTGGTTTAAGGGCATCAGCGGCGGCTCGCTCAGCGAGGGCGCGGCTGTGGCCCTGTTCATGTTCCCCGTTCTGCTGGCCGTCGCCATCCTCATCCTGCGCTCGGCGCGCCGCCAGGAGGTGACCTGAGATGAAACCGCTGCAGTCAATCCGCCAGCGCCTCCTCGTCTATGCCCTGCTGGCCCTCTTCATCCTCTTTGCGGCGGGGCCGTTCCTGGTGATGGTCATCACCACCTTCAAGCAGGACCGCGACCTCTACCGGCCGGCGAACAACCCGTTCACCTACAACTTCCCGCCGACGATGGAGAACCTGGACCTGCTGTTCAACGGCACGAATTACCTGACCTTCATCCGCAACTCGGCGATCGTCGGCGTCGTCGTGGTCCTCATCACGCTGATTATCGCCGTGCCGGCGGCCTACAGCCTGGCGCGGCTGACGGGCCGCTGGGGCGAGCGGGCGGGCATCGCCATCTTCCTCGTCTACCTCATCCCGCCGACGCTGCTCTTTATCCCGCTCTTCCGGGTCGTCGT
>JAAYYY010000660.1 GCA_012515125.1 Chloroflexota bacterium | reverse complement strand
TCCTGGCGGCGATCTTCATCAACACGAAGTGGGTCACCCTGCTGGTGCTCCCCGCCTTGCTCATGCCCTTCGTCTTTCTGGCCGACATGTACTTCTGGATGCGCAACTTCGGCCTGAATCTGGACCCGACGGCGCCGCTGAGCAGCTCTATCGAGCCGTTCGTCCCGCCGATTCTGGGCGAAGGGCTGGTGGGCCAGTTCCGCACCATCGCCGAGTTCCAGATCGGCCTCTACATGGCTTTCCTCGCCAGCTTCATCATCATCGTCGCGCTGTACTTTCACCGGCGGGCCTTTAAGCCGCTGGTTGAGAAGATGGAAGCCGGAGCGGCATGAACAAGCTCAACCGGCGCGGGCTGGCCTGGCTGCTCGTCGCGCTCGTCTTCGGGCTGCCGGGCATAGCCGGCGCCAGCCACGCGCAGCAGGCTCCGGCGGCGGCGATCCGCGCCGAAGAGCTTCCCGCCGCCATCGCCGCGGCCGGGGCCGGCGATACGATTGAAGTGAACGGCGGCACTCTCTACGGCTCGCTGCAGATCGACCGGCCGCTGACCCTTGTCGGCCGCAACTTCCCGGTGCTCGACGGACAGAATGAGGGCACGGTGCTGGAGATCAGCGCGCCGGGGAGCTCGGTGGAAGGCTTCCTGATCCGCAACAGTGGGGACTCGCTTGACCAGGAGAACTCCGGCATTGTGGTCGAAGCGACCGGCGTCAACATCCGCAACAACCGCTTCGAAGATACGCTATTCGGCATCTATCTGCGCAAGGCACACGGCAGCACCGTTCACGGCAACGTGATCCAGGGCAAGGATCTGGACGTGCCGCGGCGGGGCGACGCCATCCGCGTCTGGTATAGCAACGACGTGAGCATCACCGAGAATCGCGTGGAGCGCGGGCGCGACGTCGTCCTCTGGTACTCAGAGCGGCTGACCGTGCGCGGCAATGACGTCAGCGACGGCCGCTATGGGCTGCACTTCATGTATTGCGACGACGCGATGATCGAAGAGAACCGGCTGCGCAACAACTCTGTCGGCGCGTTCCTGATGTACAGCCGGCGGATGACGATGCAGCACAATACGGTCGCCGGCAATCGCGGGCCGAGCGGCTTTGGCGTCGGGCTCAAGGATATGGACGACGCCATCGTCGTGGAGAATCTTTTCCTCGACAACCGGGTGGGGGCCTACCTGGACGGCTCGCCCCGCGAAGTGGACAGCATCGGCCGGTTCGAGGGCAACGTCTTCGCCTATAACGACATCGGCGTGGAGCTGCTGCCGGCGGTGCGCCACAACGAGTTCGTGAACAACAGCTTCATCGACAACGGCGAACACGTGGCGATTGCCGGCGGCGGCCGGCCGGGCGAGAACGCCTGGACGGTGGCGGGCGCGGGCAACTTCTGGAGCGATTACGCCGGTTTCGACGCGGACCGCGATGGCCGGGGCGACGTTACCTACCGCTCGCAGCGCCTGTTTGAAGACCTGATGCAGCGGGAGCCGGCCCTGCGCCTGTTCCTCTACAGCCCGGCGACCGACGCGCTGGACTTCGCCGCGCGTGCGTTTCCGGCTGTGAGGCCCCAGCCGAAGCTGGAAGACAGCGCCCCGCTGATGGCGCCTGTGATGCCGGCCGGCGCTCCTACGCTGCCGGATGCCAGAGGCGACGCCGGCTGGTTATGGCTGGCGCTGGCGCTGGTCGGCTTTTCGGCCGGGCTGGGCGCGCTGCCCTGGCTGCGGCGGCGTCGCTACAGCTTACCCCAACCACAACCGCTCCGGGCGCGGATATCTCATTGAGGCAGATAATGGCGGAACCCATCATTCGCGTAACCCACCTGACCAAACGTTTCGGCAGCCTGACGGCTGTGGACGACGTCAGTTTTGACGTACAGCCCGGCGAGGCGGTGGCCCTCTGGGGCACCAACGGCGCGGGCAAGACGACGGCTCTGCGCTGCCTGCTGCATCTCGCGCCCTTTGCCGGCGAGGTCACCATTGCGGGGCTGGACGTCAAGAAGCAGGGCAAGGCGGCCCGCTACCAGGTCGGCTTTGTGCCGCAGGAACTCAGCTTCCACGACGATATGAGCGTCGCCGAGACGCTGGTCTTCTATGCCCGGCTGAAGAAAGTGGCCGGCGGCACCGACTTCACGCCCCTACTGGAACGGCTGGAGCTGCTGGACCACGTGCGCAAGCCGGTACGCGACCTCTCCGGCGGCCTCAAGCAGCGGCTGGCCCTGGCGCTGGCCCTGCTGGCCGACCCGCCGATCCTCATTCTGGACGAGCCGAC
>JAAYYY010000087.1 GCA_012515125.1 Chloroflexota bacterium | reverse complement strand
GCTGGCCGCAGCTAACCGGTGACAGCGGATACGCCTGGGGCGTCTTCAACGACAACGCCGGCATCGGCGACATCGACAACGATGGCGTGCCCGAGATCGTCGTGCCCTCGGACGTGCACTACATCAACGCCTACGAGAGGACTGGCGTGCAGATTCCGGCCCATGCAATGTACGGCACGAAGGGGTGGGGCAAAGTCGGCGTGCACGTGGATCACGCCGTCGACCTGCGCGGCTACGCCAACTGTGGCGTGGAGCACCGGCCCAATTTCGCCCATGCTCCGGCGACGATAGCCGACGTTGACGGCAACGGCGTGCTGGAAGTCGTCGTCGCGGGCAACGTCTACAACTGCGGCACGAGCCCGTACACGAGCCTGTACGAGATGCCCTTCATCTTCAACGGCGACCGCAGCCGCTGGCAGGGTAGCGGCTACAACTGGGTAGTCATACCGGCGCCCGACGGCAGCGCCGCACCCCTCAGCGAAGATTACAACGTCATCGAGAACGCCATGCCCAACCCCGTAGCGGCAGACCTGGACGGGGACGGGTTGCGCGAGATTTTACACGCCTCCTACGACGGCCGGCTGCACGCCTACTGGCTGGACAAGAGCGAGCACGGCAGCTGGCCCTATAACGTAGCCGCTACCGGACCAGGTATCCGCTTCGCCTCCGAACCGGTTGTCGCCGACCTGGACGCCGATGGACGCGCCGAGGTGCTCTTCGCGTCGTGGCCGCAGAAAGGGGCGGGCTACGTGGGCAAGCTCCACGTCCTCGATTATCTGGGCAATCCGCTGCATGAGGTACCCCTGCCCGCCCCCTTTGGCGGGGCGAACTGGAACGGCGCCCTGCCTGCCCCCACCCTGGCGAACGTGGACGCCGACGCCGACCTGGAACTGGTGCTAAACACCGCGCACGCCGGGTTCGTCGTCTACGATCTGCCGGGCACGAGCAACGCTCGCGTTCTCTGGGGAACCGGCCGGGGCAACTACCAGCGTACCGGCTCGCTCCTCACGGGCTCCCTGCAAGGCTCCTCGATGGCGATGAGCCCGCCCGTGGTTTCGGCCGGCGACGCGGTTCACGTGACGATCACCCTGTACAATGGCGGGCCGGCGCTGGAGGACGTGCAGCTGAGCAACGTCCTTCCTCCGCAGCTACTTTACGCGGGCAACCTGCAGGCCAGCAGCGGCGCCGCCTCGTATGCCGGCGGCGAAGTAAGCTGGTCGGGCAGCGTCGAGGCCGGCGATCCGGTGCTGATTAGCTACGACACGACAGTTGATCCGGCCCTGACGGCGGCGATGGTCATCACCAACCAGGCCGAGGTCGATGATGGCGCCGGGCAGCTCTGGTCTCTGGCGGCGACGGTGGTTGTCAATAGCCAGCCCAGCTATCTGCCCTTCGTGTCCAGGGAATAACCACTCGTCATGAGGCGTACGACACAGCCAGCCTGACCGTCTCAAAGTGGATATCCACGGTGTCGGTCACGTCGCGCCCATACCCCCCGGCCATGGCGACGACAACCGGCAGGCCGGCGCGGCGGCAGGCCTCGAAGACGAGGCGGTCGCGCGTCGCCAGCCCCGTTTTGCTCAGAGCCAGCCGGCCGAGCCGGTCCCCCTCGTGCGGATCGGCGCCGGCCAGGTAGATGGCGATGTCGGCGCGGGCCAGCGCCAGCGCCCTGGCGACGCCCGCGTCGAGCGCCTGCAGGTATTCGTCGTCGCCCGTGCCGTCTTCCAGCGCGATATCCAGGTCGCCGGGCTCTTTCTGGAAGGGAAAGTTGCGGGCGCCGTGGATGGAGAAAGTAAAGATCGTCTCGTCGCCCCGGCAGATGGCGGCTGTGCCGTTGCCCTGGTGTACGTCGCAGTCGAGGATGACGACCCGCCGCACCAGCCCGGCGGCCTGCCAGGCTCGTGCGGCGACGGCGGCGTCGTTGAAGACGCAGTAACCCTGGCCCCAGTCCGGGCCGGCGTGGTGAGTGCCGCCGGCCAGATTGACGGCCACGCCATCCTGCAGCGCCGCAGGCCCGGCGGCGAGGGTGCTGCCCACGCTGCGCCGGCTGCGCTCGACCAGCGCGGGCGACCAGGGAAAGCCCATGCGCCGGATCTCCTGCGGGCTGAGGCTGCCGCTCTTGACCCGCTCCACATAGCCGGCGGTATGGGCGCGTAGCAGGTCGGCGTCGCCGGCCGCCTCGGGGATCGCCAGATTGCCCGGCGGCACCAGTCTGGCAGCCACGACGCGCTGCCGCAGCAGCGCGTATTTCTCCATCGGGAAACGATGGTTTTCGGGGAGGGGCAGGACAAACTGGTCGTGGTAGAAGATTTTCATGGCCGGGCGGTGATTATAGCCGAAAGCGGCGCAATACAATCAGGAGGCTTTGCGCTACAATGGGCTCGTGAGAGGCTCGCCGATGCTGGACATTCTGACCGCCAATCCGCTACTGCTGCTCTTTTTGGTCTCGGCGCTCGGCTACGTCCTGGGTCGCATCCGCGTGAAGGGCAGCAGCCTGGGCGTCGCGGCTGTGCTTTTTGTCGGGCTGGCGGCCGGCGCGCTTGCTCCCGGGCTGTCGCTGCCGCCCGTTATCTTTGAACTCGGCCTGATCATCTTTGTCTACACGCTGGGGCTGACCAGCGGCCCTGGTTTCTTCGCCAGCTTCCGGCGCAAAGGGCTGCGGGACAACCTCTTCGTGCTGCTGCTGATCCTGGTTGCGGCAGGATTGACGGCGGTCGCCGCTCTGCTGCTGCAGTTCAGCGCGCCGGTTGCGGCGGGCCTTTTCGCCGGGAGCCTGACCAACACCCCGGCGCTGGCGGGGCTGCTGGAGACGATTGGGGCGACCGCACCGCCCGACCAGCGGGAAGCACTGCAGACGCTGCCGGTCGTCGGCTACTCCGTCGCCTATCCGATGGGCGTGCTGGGCGTGATCCTCGTGGCGTCTGCCCTGCAAAAGTTGTGGCGCATCGACTTCCACGCCGAGACCCGGGCGCTGCGCCGCTTTCTGGTGGTCGAGCAGGAGCTGTATAACCGCACCGTGCGCGTCACCCGGCCGGAGGTGATCGGCATTCCCCTGCGCGAGCTGCGCCGTCGGCACACCTGGAACGTCGTCTTTGGGCGGATGGAGCGCAACGGCGAGCTGATGCTGACGACGGGGGATACGGTGCTGGAGCCGGGCGATCTGCTCAGCGTCGTCGGCGCGCCGGAGGACGTGGACGCAATGGTGCCCACCGTCGGGGAAGCGACAGAGCGCCACCTGGAGCTGGAGCGCAGCGAATACGATTTCCGGCGCATCTTCGTCAGCAATCCCGACGTGGCCGGGCGCAGCCTGCGCGAGCTGGCCCTGCCGCAGCACTTCGGCGCGCTCGTCACGCGCGTGCGCCGGGGCGACATCGACCTGCTGGCCCACGGCGACACCGTTCTGGAGCTGGGGGACCGGGTGCGTGTCGTCACCCGGCGCAGGGATCTGACCGCGCTCAGCGAATACTTCGGCGATAGCTATCGCGCGCTGAGCGAGATCAACCTGCTCTCGTTAGGGCTGGGGCTGACGCTCGGCCTGCTGCTGGGGCTGGTGCCGGTCCCACTGCCCGGCGGGGTGACGTTCCGGCTGGGCAACGCGGGCGGGCCGTTGCTCGTGGCCCTGGTGTTGGGGGCGATACGCCGCAGCGGGCCGCTTGTCTGGGTGATGCCCTATAGCGCCAACCTGACCCTGCGCCAGATCGGACTGAGTCTGCTGCTCGCTACCATCGGCGTGCGCTCCGGACACACCTTCTTCACGACCCTCGGTGAAAGCGGCGGGCTGTTCCTCTTCCTCGCCGGGGCAGCGATCACGACGCTGACGGCGTTGCTGGTCCTCTGGGCGGGCTATCGCTGGCTGAAGATCCCGTTTCCGCTCCTGCTGGGCATGCTGGCCGGGCTGCACACACAGCCTGCCGTGCTGGGCTACGCGCTGGAACAGGCCGAAAACGAGCTGCCCAACATCGGCTATGCCCTCGTCTTCCCGATGGCGATGATCGCCAAAATCGTCGTCGCCCAGCTCCTGCTGTCTCTGTTACCGGTATAGGCGTCAATCTGTATCCCAAACTATATCGGTCACCCTTCCGCTTTCTGGTAGACTAGTTGTTGAGAGGGACGTCGCGCCGGGGCTACTCGGATAGGAGGGCGGCGTTCCCTCCCCGTTATATTATTGAGAACGAAGATAGGAGAGGGAGCAAAGGAGCGATAATGGCTACAAAAACAAAGTCACCGATGTTTGAGACCCGCATTGAAATTGAGCAGGACGCGCGCGAGGAGCTGGTGGCGCTGTTGAACCAGCATCTCGCTGACGCCTTTGCCCTGTACAGCCACAGCAAACAGGCGCACTGGAACGTGAAGGGCATGGATTTCATGCAGCTGCACGAGCTGTTTGACGAGCTGGCCGAGCTGGTGCTCGGCTTCGTGGACATGATCGCCGAACGGATCACCGCTCTGGGTGGCACGGCCATGGGCACGGTGCACATGGCCGGCAGTGCGACCGGGCTGGAAGATATCCCCATCGATATGACCGGCGGCGAAGCGTTCGTCGAGGCGCTTGCCGAGCGCTTCGCGCAACATGCCGAGGGCGTGCGTGAAGCGATTGATACCGCCGATCAGCTCGGCGACATGGCGACGAGCGACCTCTTCACCGAGATCGTGCGCGGTCTGGACAAGAGCCTCTACTTCCTGGAGGCGCATCTGCGCGGCTAGCCCGGCGCGTTCGTTTGCGGCAGGACCTGACAGGTTTCCGCAGCCTGTCAGGTCTCTTTGATCCCGCTGGCGGCGGGCGCGCTCTGGGCTACAATGGCGGCTGCTCACAGGGAGGCTAACAATGATGCAACGTGGGGCTGCTCTCATCGCTCTCGCCGCCGACGCGCTCGGCCTGGCTGCCGCTATCCTGTTACTGCCGGCGCTCGCGTGGCAGTTCGCCCGGCTGACCTTTGCCAACTCGGTAGTCCTGGGGATCTTCTTCCTGCTCTTTCTGCTGGGCATCGACGTGTTCAGGCGGCTCCGGCCGGCGCCCTGGCTGCGCGACCGGCGGATGCTCTTCCTGGCGGGCCTCTTTGCCTTTGTGCTCAGCACCGCCGTCGCCTATAGTGTGGGCTTTCTGGACTCCGTAGCCAACATGAACCGGGAGATTCTGGACGAGCCCTCGGCTGCTATCTATCTCCTGCTGTCGCCGGCGGCCTGGCTGGGGCTGAGCCTGATCTACGTTCTGTTGCTGACGACGCAAAGCGAGGTCCGGCCGTGGCAGCCGCTGCGCGCCTTCCTGGCCCTCATGGCGGTCAACCTGATGGCGCTCGCCCTAGTCGCGGTGGCCCGCGCCTTCTGGCTGCGTCTCGCCCTGGGCAGCGCCTGGCTGCCCTTTCTGGCGACGCTGCTTTTGGCGCTGCTGCTGTTCGTGCCCCCGCGACTGATCTACCTGGGGAAAGACGAGGCCGCCCGCCTGCCGGCCCTGCCCGCCTGGCTCTCCCTGCTGCTCTTCCTCGGCTACCTCTCCTGGGCCGCCGTCCTGCGCTGAAGAGGCCGCAACAGGAGCGTTATTTCGCTGCGGTTGTGGAAGAGCTGCCGCGCTTTTTCGATTTCGTAAGCCTCGCGGAGAATATTGAAGGCGTGATCGAGCACGTTCTCCCGCCTCTCCTCCGGTAGCTTCAGCGTCATCAGCGCGCGCCCGTGGGCGTAGAGGTAGGGAGCATAAGCCACCATGAGCCGGGCCGAATCCCGGGCGTCGAGGCGCATGTCGTTGGTGATCAGGTCGAACTGGTCCGGCCCTTCCCGCAGGTAAGCTTCGGCCGTCATCTGCTTGTGGCGCACGCTGCTGTCCTGGGCCAGGCTGGGGTGCAGCTCGGCCGGGTCCACGGCGGTGACGAACTGCTCGTGCTGGCGCAGGACACGAACCCAGCCGCCCGGCGCCGCCCCGAGGTCGAGCGCCACGCCGCCCGGCGGCAGCTCCAGGCCGAAAAGCTCCAGCGCCTCCAGCAGCTTGAACTCGGCCCGGCTGATCTGGCCCTTCTCGCGGGCGAAGCGACGCTGCCCGCCGGCCCAATCGCTGAGGTTGTAGATCGCCGGAGAGAGGCCGGCGAAGCCGGTCAGCTCACCCTGATAGGGAGCGATGGCCACAGAGACAATCTGCTGGGGGCGGCGCACGTCGAGTCGGGCGCCGGTGGCGGCGACCGCTTCGGCGATGGCCGTATTCACGTCATAGGCCCGGAAGGGAAGCTCCGCGAAAAGGCGGGTCTGCACGGAGAAAGGCAGAGACGGGTCCACCAGCGCCAGCAGCTCTTTTTCGATCGCCTGCCGCAGCGCATGCTGGGCAGCGTCGCCACGGGGCAGAGGAAGCTGGACCTGCACCGGCTGGATGTGGCGGATGAAGACGGGCGGACGGTCGCGCCAGCGCGCCGCCAGCGCCCAATAGCTCTCGGCCAGCGCCAGGAGCAGCACGCCCGGTTCGAGGGTCGCCAGCTGCCGGACACCGGCCGGGGCCTCGGCCAGCTCCGCGACAGCCAGCTCGACAAAGCCGGGGTCGGCCGTGGCAATGGCGTCTGCTTTCACCGGTTGTGCTGAATAGGCTGGCGCCACGCTGCCGGGCTAACCGGCGTCTTCTCGCTTGCCCGCGCCGTTCTTGCGGTTCTCGGCCGGCAGGTACAGCAGGAGGTGGTCAATGCGGTTGTGGGCGTGCAGGCGCCAGGCCTCCCGGCGCGGATGGGCAACGTACTCGAAGTGCGACACGCTGGTGTTGTGGTTCCAGACCTCGCAGCGGCGGAAGGCGCCGACGTTGAAAACGTGGTCGAAAGTGATCTCGATGACGCCGCCGTGGGCTACGGCGACGACGACCTCGTGGCGATGGCGGTTGACCAGCTCTTCGATATACAGGCCGACGCGCGTGCGAAAATGCATGAGCGACTCGCCGCCTTCCTGTTCGGGCGTCACCGAGGAGAAGGGGCGCTCGCTGGCCCAGTAATCGGCGTAGGCCAGCAGGCTCTCGCTGGGCCAGGGAGTATGGTCCAGCCGGCTCGTGCCGATTTCCCGCAGGCGCTCGTCGAAGACAATGGGCGCGTCGTAGGCAGAAGCGAGCGGGGCAGCCGTCTCCCGGGCGCGTTTCATGGTACTGCAGTAGATGGCATCGACGTGCGGCACAGCGCCGGGCATCCAGGCGGCAAGCGCCTCGGCCTGCTGCTGCCCCAGCTCGGTCAGCCCTTCGTCGAAGCCTCCGTTCCAATCGGGCAGGTTGACGTGGCTCTGCCCGTGTCGAATCATATAGAGATGCATACACTTACCTTCCCGGATCGCATTATCAGAGGGGAATTATGCCACATCCGGGGGTAGGCTGTCACACGCTCTTTGCCAATGCCCGATCTGTCATCAGCGCCCGGCAGTCCCGGCCGAACCCGGCCGGAGACCGGCCGCCGCTTCCGCATCGCCCGCTGCTCACCAGGAGATCCGCCGCCCGCATATGTGGTAATGCTTGCCCGCAGGGCCGCAGATGTGGTGGTGTCTACAGCAGGCCAGATTGCCCGCCAAACTTTTTAACATTCCCCTTTCCTAAAAAGTCGCAGCTTTTAAGCTTCTTTCACGGGAACGCCATTGCGCCGGCCGGGGGCGTTGACTAGAATAACCCTACTATCAGTCGTCTTGTGGGCGTTCCTATTGGAAGAGGCCATTCGGCTGAGCCGCTTACCTTCATCCGGTCGCCATCGTGAGATGAAGTAGGCAGTATCCCCGGTGTCGTGCGTGGGATAAGTTGCCGGCCAGGGCGCCCGTTCGCGCCATTACTGTCTCACATCGCGTCCGTTACGGTCTAAATCTGAGCGTTCTTACTTCGCATGATTGGTGATCCTATGTTGCCCGAAACTGCCTGGAAAGCGACGTTGGGGGAATTGGAGCTACAGATGACGAAGGCGACCTTCAACACCTG
The DNA here is from genome assembly GCA_012515125.1 of Chloroflexota bacterium. Classification (GTDB taxonomy): domain Bacteria; phylum Chloroflexota; class Anaerolineae; order Promineifilales; family Promineifilaceae; genus JAAYYY01. The sequence goes on along the minus strand of JAAYYY010000087.1, from coordinate 797 downwards.
GTTGAAGGACACGCGCCTGCTGGCCTGCGACGATAGCTCCTTCGTCATCGGCGTGCGCAACGATTACGCGCGCGACTGGCTGGAGAACCGGCTGCACGGCGCTGTCGTGCGCACGCTCTCGGCGATTGTCGGCCAGGAAGTGGAGGTGCGTTTCGTCGTTGGCGGCAGGCTGCCAGACAACGTGCAGAGCAACGGCTATCACGGCAAACCCGGGACGGCGAGTGAGGAAGAGCCGAAGACCCAGGGGCGTGAAAACGGAAGCTCGCCAAGCGAGCAGCTTAAAGACCGCTATACGTTTTCTACCTTTGTCGTCGGCTCCAGTAACCGGCTGGCGCACGCCGCGGCCCTCTCAGTAGCCGAGCAGCCCGGCCGGGCCTACAACCCGCTCTTCATCTACGGTGGCGTTGGGCTGGGCAAGACCCACCTGCTGCACGCTATCGGCCATCGCTGCAACGACAATGGCTACACCATTTGTTACGTCAGCTCGGAAACGTTCACCAACGACCTGATCCAGTCGATTCGCGGGCAGAAGATGGAGCAGTTCCGCGAAAAGTACCGCACGCCCGACGTGCTGCTCATCGACGATATCCAGTTCATCGCCGGTAAGGAAAGCACGCAGGAAGAGTTCTTCCACACCTTCAATCACCTGCATACCAATGGGAAGCAGGTAGTGCTGTCCAGCGACCGGCCGCCGAAGGCGATGGTTACGCTGGAAGAGCGGCTGCAGTCGCGCTTCGAGTGGGGGCTGATGACCGACATCCAGTCGCCAGACGCCGAGATGCGCGCCGCCATCCTGC
>JAAYYY010000659.1 GCA_012515125.1 Chloroflexota bacterium | reverse complement strand
TCTCGCCCTACCGGCAGGGCATGGCGGCCTTCTCCAGCCGCGGCCCCGCAGAGGACGGCCGCGTCAAGCCGGACGTGGTGGCGCCGGGCACGGACATTATCTCGACAAAGTCATCGGTCGGAACCCTTAGTCTGTGGGGTTACTTAGTAAACAATAATTTTTACCGTTTCTGCGGCGGCACCAGCATGTCCGCGCCGCTGGTGGCCGGCGCCGCGGCGCTGCTGCGCCAGTACGCCGCGGAGCGCGCGATGGTGGCGAATCCATCGGCGGCGCTGGTCAAGGCCATGCTGGTGGGCGGATCACGCTCGCTGACCCCGGGCCAGTACGGCACGGGCGCGTTCCGCGAGATACCGGCCGAGAGCCCGAACAATGTTGAGGGCTGGGGCCAGCCTGACATTGAGGCGACGCTTTTCCCGACCAACGGCGGGGTCGTGCTGTTCGACCGCGTCGCGCCCGAGGCCGGCCAGACCAACACCTTCCGTGTTACGGTCACTGAAGCCGGGCGGCCGCTCGACGTGGCGCTGGTGTGGACGGACTATCCCGCGACCGCCGGGGCGGGCGTGACGCTGGTGAACGATCTGGATCTGGCGCTGGAGGCGCCGGGCGGCGGCGTGACCCACGCCAACGGCGGCAGCGGGCCGGACAGGGTCAACACCGTCGAGACAGTGCGGCTGCAGGCGGCCGCGGCGGGCGCCTACCAGATCAGGGTCATCGGCGCGGCCGTGCCCTACGGGGGCGGCACGGCCGCGCTGTATGTGCGCGGCGCCCTGGCGCCTGTCCTCTTGCACACGCCGCCGCCGGCGCAGGTTTACGGGCATGCCGTGGCGGCGGATTTCACGATCCAGCCGCCGGGAGCGGCCGCGGCGGGCGACTCCCGGCTGTTTTGGGCCGCGGGCAACGGGAGCGGGCCGACCGGCGTGTGGCAGGCGGCGCAGGCGGAGTCGGTGACCAACGCGCTTTACCGGGCGGAGGTCCCGGCGCAGCCCGCGGGCGTCACGGTCCACTACTATTTCGAATTGCAGCGGGACGGGGCTGACCCGGTGCGGCTGCCGAGCGGGGCGCCTGCCGAGCTTTACTCGGTCTACATCGGCGTGGAAGTTGATTTGACGGTCGAAGGGCATCCCGCGCGTTACGGCGCGGTGCTGCCGCCTTACGGCACCAACAGCGTCATCGCCAACGTGCCGTTCGATGTGGCGGCGCCCGCGGTGGTGCCGGTCGCCGACGGCTGCCGCCAGGCCTGCTCGGGCTGGGAAGGCGGCGGCGACATCGTCGGCCAGGCCGGCGCCAACGCAGGCACGCTGGTCATCAGCAACGCGAGCGCGCTGACATGGCTGTGGCAGGCGCAGTACGCCCTGACCAACCGCTACCGGCTGGCCGACACCGGAGAGCTTTTCGGGACGCGCGTGACATGGCATGACGCCGGCGCCGCGGCGCAGACCGAGACCGCGCCGGAACTGGGTTTCATGGGCGCGACCCAGTACGTCTTCTGCGGCTGGAGTGTGGACGGCGCGCGCTGGCCGGCCCCGGCGGGGGCGTCGCCCAACCCCGCCTCCGGGATCGTGATGGACCGGCCGCGCCTGGCGCAGGGCGACTATCTGCCGTTCTGGCAGGACAGCGACGGCAACGGACTGAGCGACTGGTGGGAGCTGCGCTATACCGGGCAGGCTT
>JAAYYY010000658.1 GCA_012515125.1 Chloroflexota bacterium | reverse complement strand
TCGAGGCCCGCTACGGCAATCTCTTCGAGATGTACGAGCGCATCACCGGCGAAGACGGCTACGCCGCGCCGATGCGCATCTATCCCGCTCCGCACTACACCATGGGCGGGCTCTGGGTCGACTACGACCTGCAGAGCAACCTCTCCGGCCTGTTCGTGATCGGCGAAGCCAACTTCTCCGACCACGGCGCCAACCGGCTCGGCGCCAGCGCCCTGATGCAGGGGCTGGCCGACGGCTATTTCGTCCTGCCCAACACCATCGGCAACTACCTGGCCGGAACCACCCCCGGCGCGGTGGCGGCGGACGGCGATGAATTCAAGGCCGGCATGGCCGAAGCCGAAGGCCGGGTCACCAGGCTGCTTTCCATCAACGGGCGCAAAACCGTCGATGACTTCCACCGCGAGCTTGGCCACATCATGTGGGAGGATGTCGGCATGGCGCGCAGCGAAGAGAGCCTGAAGCGGGCCTTGGCCGCGATCCCCGGGCTGCGCTCCGAATTCTACGAGAACCTCAGGGTGCCGGGGCAGGCCGCCGATTTCAACCAGGAGCTGGAAAAGGCTCTGCGGGTGGCCGACCTGCTCGAATTTGGCGAGCTGCTGGCGCTCGATGCCCTGCACCGGGACGAATCCTGCGGCGGCCACTTCCGCGTCGAACACCAGACCGACGAGGGCGAGGCGCTGCGCCACGACGACAAATTCAGCTTTGTCGCGGCCTGGGAATACAAGGGCAACGGCAATGAGCCGGAGCTGCACCGGGAGCCGCTGACTTTTGAAAACGTTCAACTCGCGGTGAGGAGCTACAAATAATGAACCTGACACTTTTTGTCTGGCGCCAGAAGAACGCCCGGGAAAAGGGGCGGATGGAGCGCTACGAGGCCCGTGACGTCGATGCCGACATGTCCTTTCTGGAGATGCTCGACGTCGTCAACCAGGACCTGATCCTGAAAGGTGAAGAGCCGATCGCCTTCGACCACGACTGCCGCGAAGGGATCTGCGGCACCTGCTCCCTGACCGTAAACGGGGTTCCCCACGGCGAGCAGAAGCGGACCACCGTCTGCCAGCTCCACATGCGCCATTTCAAGGACGGCGACAGCATCTACATCGAGCCGTTTCGGGCCCGGGCCTTTCCCGTCGTCAAGGATCTGGTGGTGGACCGCCAGGCCCTCGACACCCTGATCCAGTCCGGCGGCTACGTCTCGGTTGCCACCGGCGAGGCCCGGGACGCCAACACCATCCTCGTTCCCCGCCACGACGCCGAATACAGCATGGACGCCGCCGAGTGCATCGGCTGCGGCGCCTGCGTCGCCGCCTGCCCCAACGGCTCGGCCATGCTCTTTGTCGGCGCCAAGGTGGCGAGCCTCGCGCAGCTTCCCCAGGGCAAGGTGGAGGCGGCCCAGCGCGTCTGCGTGATGACCGAGACCATGCTCGACCAGGGCTTCGGCAACTGCAGCAACCACTACGAATGCGAGGCCGCCTGCCCCAAGGGGATCAGCGTCAAGTTCATCGCCAAGCTCAACCGGGAGTATCTCAAATCCTTGAAAGAGTGACGGTAATGGAGTAAAAAAGGACCAGGCTTCGGGAGCGGTGCGAGTGGGCCGCTCCCGTTTCTTTTTGCGGAGGACGCATGGCTGTGACCCACCCCCCCTTGGGGCAAGCGGAATATTCCCTGGTCCATTTCACCCTGCGGATGAAAGAAAAGACCCTGCTTACCCCCCAGCT
>JAAYYY010000657.1 GCA_012515125.1 Chloroflexota bacterium | reverse complement strand
ATGCTCTGGCGCGACTCGACGCGCAGCGATAAGCTTGGCACCGGCCTGACCGGCGTCGTGGGCAGCCACCGCCGCCGGGGTATCGCCACTGCGCTCAAGGTGCGCGCCCTGACCTACGCCCGCGAGCGCGGCATCGTCGAGGTGGACACCGACAACGAGGATAACAACCCGATGTACCAGCTTAACCTGCAGCTCGGCTTCGAGCCGGTTCCGGCGATGGTCGAGATGCGCAGGAAGCTCAAGGATAACGGTGCGGCGTGACGTTTCCCGCCTTACGTCTGAGCGGCAGCCCGTACGACCAGGGTCTGGCCCACGGTGCTGCCCTGCGCGACCGCATCGAGCATAACCGCGACGTCTACTTTGACCGTTTCTGGCGCGAGGGCGGCGTGGCGCGAGAGGAAGTGCTGCGCCGCGCTGCCCTCTACCAGGGGGTCATCGCCCGGGAGAACCCCGATTACGCCGCCGGTATGAGCGGCATCGCCGCCGCCTCCGGGCTGCCGGAGCTGGAAATCGTCGCCCTGAACGTGCGCTATGAGATCCTCTACGACGCCTTTGTCGTGCGCACGCAGGAGCTATACGGCGCCGACGGCTGCACGGCTTTCGCGCTGGCTCCCCAGGCGACGGCGAGCGGACACCTGCTGCTGGGCCAGAACTGGGACTGGATCCCGGAGGTCAAGGGGGCCGTCGTCGAGTCTACGACGCCGGGCTACCCGCAGACGCTGGCCTTCACCGAGGCAGGCATCTTCGGCGGCAAGATCGGCCTCAACAGCGCCGGCCTTGGCCTGGCGATCAACGGCATAACGACGGTGGACGATGATTGGGCGCGCCTGCTCAAGCCGTTCCACGTGCGCTGCTACGAAATCCTGCAGCAGACGAGCATCGCCGCCGCGCAGGCCGTTCTAGGCCGCAGCGAGCGGGCCTGCTCCGGCAACTTCCTGCTGGCGCAGAGGCCCGACCAGGCGGTGAACGTCGAGGCTGCGCCCACGGTGACCAACGAGCTGGGCTGGCAGGACGGCTGCATCGTCCACGCCAACCACTTCGTCGATCCTGACGCCCTCGGCGTGGTCGAGCCGCCGGACCCGGACGTGCGCCGCTACTCCTGCCGCCGCCACGACCGGCTGGAAGGTCTGCTGCGCGCCGCCGCCCCGGTCAGACTGAGCGACATTCAGACGGCGCTACGCGACCACGGCACGGTCCCGCGGACGATCTGCCGCCACGAAGACCTGCAGGCGCCCATTGACGAGCAATACCGCACCGTCACTTCGGTGATTATGGACCTGGAGACGCTGCAGATGTGGATCAGCGACGGCCCGCCCTGCACTTATGACTACGACATGCTGAGCCTGCAGGCGTCTGCCCCGCCGGTCTAGCGCGTGAAGTGGGCCGGCGATAACAGACCGGCCCGCTTCGCCCCAACTCCGCCCGCCGATTCGCTCAGCGCTCTTCCTCAAACCGCTGGTGTTGCACAAACACGGCGGCATCGCCGGGCGAATAAAAGACCAGCCGTACCTTCCGGAGCGTCCTGTTCCTGCTCAGGAAATCTTTGATTGCCGTGGACGCGACGATGGCGGCCTGCTCGCGCGGATAGCCGTAGATGCCGGTGGAGATGGCGGGGAAAGCGATGGCGCGCAGGTCATGATCGGCGGCGAGCTGCAGCGAGTTGCGGTAGCAGGCCGCCAGAAGCTCGGACTCCCGTCCGCCTGCACGTCCCCAGACCGGGCCGACCGTGTGGATGACGAATCGCGCCGGCAGCTTTCCGCCGGTGGTCAGCACGGCCTCTCCGGTCGGCAGGCCGTCCGGGTATTGCGTGCGCCGGATCTCGCGGCATTCGGCCAGGATGCTGGGACCACCGGCGGCGTGAATGGCGCCATCGACCCCGCCGCCTCCCATCAACGACGAGTTGGCGGCGTTGACGATAGCATCCACCTGCTGCTTCGTAATGTCGCCGGTGACGACGGTGACACGGCTCTCCAGATAGGATTGGCTCCCGGTGAAGCTGTCCATAGGCGTATCTTCCGGCGTCAGTCAAAGAAACGGACGGCGATGGCGCGCACCAGCTCGCGGAGGAAGACGCCCGCACCGACGCCGAGCGCGTAGCCCGCAAAGGGGCGCAGCGACTCCGGGTACTGGGCCACCAGCCCGGCGCTGAGCGCCACGGCGATAAACATGAGCACCCCTTTCCAGGACGGCTCAAAGCGGTCGGAGAGGCTGTAATAGTCGCCCGCGTTGGGATCGACGAACATTGCCATGAGGATATAGCCCAGCGCGACGCCGAGCAGTGCGGGGCCAACGACGACCAGATCCATGTGTCAACTCCAGCCTGAACCTCAGCTTCCCTGATGCTGCCCATTGTAGCAGAAATGGGGAGAGCATCGTAGGTCAGGTCTTATGAAGATCTACATTCCAGGCAGGTAGCGGTCTCTGGCCGGCCCAACGCGTTTTAACGTGTTTGCCCTCTCAGACGCCGAGCGGCGGCGCGGGCGGCGTTTGCCGTTCCACCGATGGCCGTCCGCCGGGGCCGCCTGACACAGGAAACATGCGAAAGCATGTTCGAAGCCCCATTACCTACCTTTTGCGGAGATCCATTTAACCTGACAACGTTGGACCCTGACGACGGGTTGCAAACCCGCCCTATGGAGCTACACTTCGCCCCGATGTTCACGCGCCGCCGCCTGATCGTCATCCTCATTCTGCTGGCCCTTTTCCTGCTCGCGGCGGGCTATCTGGCGCTGACGTTCCTGCGGCAGGTGCGCGGCCCGGCCGGTCGCCGCTTCTTTACGTGGTGGCAGGGCAACGAAGCCACGCGCGCCGCGCTGGTAACGGTGCAGCGCGAGGCCTGTCCGGGCGCGCCGTTCATCCTGCCCGCCGACGGCTTCATCGGCCTACTCTACGCCGACCCGCGCGGCCCTTATTCGGCAAGCAGCCCGCACCAGGGCATCGACATCTTCAGCAACAGCGAGCCCGGCGTCACGCCCGTCTACGCCGCCGCCGACGGCTACGTCACCCGCGAGCCAAGCTGGGTCAGCAGCCTCATCCAGCGACTGCCCGACGATCCGTTGCAACCGGGCCGGCAGATCTGGCTCTATTACACGCATATGGCCAGCCGCGACGGGGAAAGCTTCATCGCCGCCGCCTTCCCGCCGGGCACGTCCGAGCTGTTTGTGGAGCAGGGCACGCTGCTCGGCTATACGGGCGACTACAACGGCAACAGCCCGCGTACCGTCTGGACCCACCTGCATTTCTCAATTGTGCGGGACGACGGCTCGGGTCACTACACCAACGAGCTGGAGTTCGCCAACACGCTCGACCCTTCGCCTTATCTGGGCATGGAAGTGCATTATGAGCGGGCGGGGGAATTAAGCTGTAAGCAGTGAGCTATTAGCCGCTAGCCTTTAGCTAACGGCTAAAGGCTAGCGGCTTCCAATACCGTGTAGAGATTCAGATCCCCCTCGCGGCCGTCGGCCCGGAAGCTATCGACGATGCGCAGCCCGGCCTCGGTCGCCAGCCGCTCCGTCTCTGCGGCGTTGATATAGACGACGTAACGCAGACCAAAGCCGCCGCTGCGCCAGGTCAGCAGATAGTCGTCCGGCTCCAGCACGGCCGGGTCCAGCCCCGCTTCTTCCCAGGGCACGATCTTCTCTCGCTGCCGGGGGCTGTCGAGGAATTGCCAGGTCGAGAGGAAGAGGCGGCCCTCCGGCTGCAGATGCTCGCCCATCTCTCGCAGCAGGCGGGCGCGTCGCTCCCGGCCGGGAACGTGCTGCAGCACCGCCAGGCAGGCAATCAGCGAGAAGCGGCCCAACCCGTCCAGCGCGCCCTCCGCCGCCAGATTGCGAACCCGGAACGCGCTGTCCAGGTCGGCGGGCAGCCGGGCCGCTGCTGCAACCAGCAGCTTTTCGCTGAAATCTATGCCCCGGTAGGCGCCGTCGAACCCCTCTTCCGCGAGAAAGCGGCCAAAGCGCCCTTCGCCGCAGCCCACGTCGAGCACGCTGTCGTAGCCCTCCGGCAGATAGGCCAGGAGCCGCGAGAAGCCGGGCGCCGGTTGGTGGCGGCTATCGGCAAAGGGATCGGCGAGCTTGTTGTAGAAACGGCGGTTAAGCTCCAGCAACTTTTCGGCACTCATGTCGTCCATAACCGCCACCCGCTACCGGCTCAGCCCTTCCAGATCGCCCCCGGCGCTGCCGCCGTCCAGCTCATCGTCTATCTCCCGCTCCGCCGAGGCGAGCTCGATCAACTCCTGGTCAGGTGGTTCGTTGCCCGGCTGCTCCCAGGGCTTGCCAAGCTTCTCCCGCTTGTCGCGCACCTGCCGTTCCACGGCATCGAGGGCGGCGCCCAGGGCGGTCTCCGGCGCGCGATCCTGCTCGCGGGCGACGATATTGTCCGGGCGAGCATGAGCCACCACGGTAACCTCGTACAAGGGCGTCTCGCCCGCAGCCTCGGTGCGAATGGTGACCGTCGCGCCGATGATGTCGGTGTGGTCGCCGCGCAGCGCGCGCAGCCGGCTTTCGGCCTCGTCGTGCAGGCCGTCTTCAAAGGGACTGCTTACCAGGTCGGTATGAAATTCCAGGGTGAAGTCCAGTTCGTCCATCTGACTAACCTCCTGCGGATGCCTCAAGTGGGTCTTCTGCTCTCAGTGTAGTCAGGCT
>JAAYYY010000656.1 GCA_012515125.1 Chloroflexota bacterium | reverse complement strand
CTGCGGAGGTGACTGATGACAGATAAGCTGGACGTTTACCTCGAAATCGGACCGAAACGGTCCTTTGCGGGCGCGCTGGACTGGCCCGGCTGGAACCGCGTTGGGCGCAGCGAGGAAGAGGCGCTGCAGGCCCTGGTGGACTATGGGCCACGTCTGGCTCTGGTTCTGGAAGGCACCGGCCTGGACTTCCAGCCGCCCGCCAGCTCGGATGAGCTGCGTGTTGTCGAACGGCTGGAGGGGACCAGAACCACCGACTTTGGCGCGCCAGACATGATGCCCACGCAGGATAACGAGATCCTGGATGGCGCCGATCTGGCGCGTTACGAGACGCTGCTCGGCGCCTACTGGCAGGCCTTCGAAGCGACTGCCGTCGGGGCCATCGGAAGAGAGCTGCGCAAAGGGCCGCGCGGCGGCGGGCGCGACGTGGAAGCGATTATCGATCACGTCCTCAGCGCCGAGGCCTCCTATCTGCGGCGGCTGGGCCAGAAAGTTGAGCTGGACGAAGGGGAGGATGCGAGCGCGCAGATTGCCCGCGTGCGGCAGGCCGAGCTGGATGCGCTCGCTGCCGGGGCACGCGGCGAGCTGCCAGAGCGCGGGCCGCGCGGCGGCAAGATGTGGCCCGCCCGCTATTTTGTGCGCCGCGCCGGCTGGCACGTACTCGACCATCTGTGGGAGATCGAGGATCGGCTGCTCTAGCAAGGCGCGGAGCCTGCAGAGCGGCGCCAGAGCCGGAACTCACACACAAATAGATGACGTTTATCAGTAGTCAGGCCGTTTGTAAGACGCTAAACTTCCGCTTATTATCTGTTGCGGGAGCCAGGCCTGAGCGTAAATAGCGCCGGGAGAGAGGTCAGCTTGGAAAATAGGGGAAGGAACCGGCAATTCTTGGCACGCCTCGTCGATGGGCTTGTTCCCGTAGTGGCCGTGCTGTTCGCCTTTCTGGTAGGCGCCATTATTCTCTGGTTGCAGGGCGTCAGCCCGGTGGAAGCGTATCGGCAGATGATCGTCGGTGCCTTTGGCACCAAGAATGGGCTGGCCGATACTCTCGTCAAGGCGATCCCGTTGATGCTGGTCGGGTTGGGAATCGCTATTGCCTTTCGCGGCGGCGTCATCAACATCGGCGCTGAGGGGCAGATGATCGTCGGCGCTCTGCTGACGACGTTCGTGGGTGTGCAGCTTGCCGAAGGCATCTCACCTGTCGTGGGCATCAGCGTCGCCATCCTTGCCGGCGCGCTGATGGGCGCCATCTGGGGGGCCATTCCGGGTTATCTGAAAGCCCGGCTCGGGGTCAACGAGATCCTGAGCACGATCATGATGAACCAGATCGCCATCCAGATCGGCTACTACCTGTTGCGCGGGCCGATGATCGACCCGGCCGAAGTCGCCGCGGGCACGAATATTCCCCAGTCGGCCCGCCTGGGGCGCGCTTTTGACGTGCCACGCTTCACCGACCTGGCCCGCTGGCTGGGGCTCGACCGCTCGGCTGCCGACCTGGGCCTTGACGGCTTCTTGGGCGAGATATACGCCGTGCTTGTGGAGCCGTCTCGGCTGCACAGCGGTCTCATTTTCGCCATCATCATGGCCGTCCTCGTCTACATCTTGCTCTGGCGCACGACGTTGGGCTACCGCATTCGCGCCGTCGGCCTGAGCCGTTCCGCTTCGGAGTACGCGGGCATCCCCGTGCGGCGCACGATCGTCCTCTCGATGACCTTCAGCGGGCTGTTTGCCGGGCTGGCAGGCGCCGTCGAGATCCTGGGCCTGCACCACCGCATGTTTGAGCCCGCTGCCGTCTCGGCCGGCTATGGCTTCACCGGCATCGTCGCCGCCCTCTTTGGCAAGCTGCATCCGCTGGGCATCATCCCGTCGTCCGTGCTCTTCGGCGGGCTGCTGGTCGGCGGCGACAAGATGCAGCGGGCGATGCAGATTCCCCAGGTGTTGATCACCGCCATTCTCGGCCTGGTCGTGCTCTTCGTCGTCAGCACCGATTACCTCGTCCGGCGGCGCGTTGCCCGGCGACTAGCGGCGCAGCGCAGCGCTGCCGAGCTGGCGTCGAAAGAAGAATTGGTCGGCAGCACGGTACAGGAGGCAGGTTCATGAGCGAGTTGACCGCCATTGGCGTCCTGCTGGGCATCATTCACCAGGGCATCCGTCTGGCGACGCCTTACCTGTACGCAGCCATCGGCGAGACGATTTCGCAGCGCGCGGGCGTCTTCAACCTCGGCGTGGAAGGAATCATGCTGATGGGGGCCTTCTCCGGCTTCTACGCCGTCTTCGAGACCGGCAATCTCCTGCTTGGCGTCCTCGCGGCAGCCGTCGTCGGCCTGCTGATGGGGCTGCTGATGAGCGTGGTCAGTATTACGTTCCACGCCGAGCAGGGCATCAGCGGCATCGGGTTATACATGTTTGGCCTTGGGGCGTCCAGTCTGCTGTTCAAGACGATGCTGGGCACGATTGAGCCGGTGCGAGGCTTTCCGGCGCTGCGATTCTGCCTGAGCGATGATTTTTGCCTGGCTAACATTTCCGTCATTGGCGACATCTTCTTCGGCTATACGGCCCTCACTTACGGCGCTTACCTGCTCGTGCCAATCGTCTGGTGGGTGTTGAACCGCACCACCTGGGGGCTGAAAATCCGCGCGGTGGGCCACAACCCTGAAGCAGCCGACTCGCTGGGCGTCAGCGTAACGGCGGTGCGCTATGCCTCGGTCATGATTGGCTCGATGCTGGCCGGTGTTGCCGGCGCATCGCTGTCGATCGGCCTGCTCAACGTCTTTCAGGAGGAGATGACCAACGGCATCGGCTTTATCGCCGTGGCGCTGGTCTATTTCGGTAGCTGGAAGCCCGTCGGCGTACTGGGCGGCGCTCTGCTCTTTGCCGGCGTTAGCGCTCTCCAGCTCTGGGTGCAGGTCATCAATCTGGAGATCCCCTCGGATCTCGCCGTGATGCTGCCCTATCTCCTGACGATCATTGCCCTGGCCCTGCCCTTCCGACGGTCGCTGCAGCCGGGAGCGTTGGGCAAACCGTTTTCCCGCGGGGAAGGATAGTGTGTGCTTGCTGCCAGGATGGCAGTAGAGCCGTTCAAACGAGCTGCCGGCGACTTGCCGGAGGCTCCTAGTGAGGAGAAGAGAATGAAAGACAGAATGTGGAAGATGTTACTCGTCCTGGCTCTGCTGGCGGCGCTGGTCGCCTGCGGCGGCAATAACGGCACGGTCAACGAGCCGGACACAGAGGTAGAAGAGCCGGCGAACGTGGTCGAGGAGCCGGTGGAAGAGGAAACGGCCGAGGAACCAGCAGCCGAGGAAGAACCGGCGGCGGAAGAGCCAACGGGCGAGATGCCGGAAATCGAGCCCGTGCGCATCGCTCTGGTCCTCGCCAGCACGGTCACAGACCTGGCCTGGAGCCAGTCCATCTATGACTCCATCATCAATTTACAGGAAATGTACGGCGAGGATACAGTCGAGCTGGCTTACACTGAGAACATGTTCAACGTGACCGACGCCGCCTCGGCGATCCGCGATTATGCCGACAGTGGGTACGACATCGTCATTGCCCACGGCGCCCAGTACGGGACGTCGCTCTTTGAGATCGCGCCCGATTACCCGGAGACGACCTTCGCCTGGGGCACCTCGACCAATACGGGCGAGGCCGAGGGCGTATCCAACGTCTTCGCCTATGAGCCGCGTGCCCAGGAAGGGGGCTACGTCAGCGGCGTGCTGGCAGCGCACCTGACTGAGTCCCGTATCATCGGGGTCGTCGGCCCGGTAGACGCCGGCGACGCCAAGCTGCACGTCGACGGCTTCGTCGCCGGGGTACACGCCGTGGATCCCGAAATCCAGGTCAATATCTCCTTCACCGGCAGCTTTGGCGACACGTCGCTGGCTGCAGAAGCGGCCAACACGCACGTCAGTGCCGGCGCCGACGTTCTGACCGGCTCTTCGCAGCAGGTTGTGGGAGCCGTCAACGTGGCCGCGGAGAACGGCGTGCCGTGGCTGGGGATCCAGTCTGACCAGAGCCCGCTGGGGCCGGATGTGGTGGTTGCCAGCGTGCTCTACGACTGGGTGCCGACCCTGCTGGACATGATTACCTCGCACCAGGGCGGCGAATACGGCGGTCGCGTGCTGCAGCTGACGCTGGCGAATGCCGGGCAGCGTATGATCTACGACGAGGGCCTGCCGGAAGAGGCTGTCGCCGCGGCCGAAGAGGCCAGACAGGGCATCATCGACGGCACGGTCGAAATTGTCGCCGAGCCGCGCAACTAACGCGCCTTAAGCTGTAATCGCATCTGGAGCGCTGCCTCTTGCCGAGGCGGCGCTCCAGACCTTGCCAGGACGAGCCACGCTTCAGGAAGCGCCGATGGATATCGTCATCCGCAACGGAGTCACCGACCAGGGCACGCCCATCGAGGTGGGGGTGGAGGACGGCCTCATTGCGGCGCTGGCCGAAGGCGGCCTGCCGGCAGCGGCCCTCGAGCTGGACGCCCAGGGCGGCATCATCTCCCCTCCCTTCGTCGAAAGCCATTTCCATCTGGAGAACGCCTATCTATGGGCGGACGGCCTGATCAACCAGAGCGGCACGCTGGAGGAGGCCATCGCCATCTACGCCCGGATAAAACAGGAGCTGACGGCGGCTGACATCCGCGAGCGTACAGGCCGGGTAGTGCGCCGCGCGCTGGCCAACGGCACCTTCTGGCTGCGCAGCCACGTAGACATCGACCACATCTCCGGCCTGAAAATCCTGAAGGGGGTCGCCGCAGCCCGCGAGGCCCACCGCCAGCAGATGGAAATCCAGCTCGTCGCCTTTCCGCAGCTGGGGCTGGCCCGCAACCCGGAGGCCGCCGACCTGATGTGGCAGGCGATGGAGAACGGCGCCGACCTCGTCGGCGGAATGCCTCACGGCGAGCGGGATATGGACGACGCTGCCCGCCATATCGAGATCGCCTTCGCCGTCGCACGCCATTACGACGCCGACGTGGATATGCACATCGACGAGACGGACGACCCGGCCTGGAAGACGCTGGAGCTGCTGGCCGACCAGACGCTGGCCGACGGCCGGCAGGGGCGCGTGACGGCCGGCCATTGTTGCGCTATGTCGGCCTGGGACGATGCCGACGCCGAGCGGATCATCGGCAAAGTGCGCGATGCCGGCATCAACGTGGTCACCAACGCGCCGATTAACCTGATGCTGGAAGGGCGCGGGCACCACCATCCAAAACCCAGGGGCATTGCCCGCGTGAAGGAGCTGATGGCGGCCGGGGTCAACGTCGCCTGCGGTCAGGACGATATCCAGAATATGTTCTATCCTTTTGGCAAGATGGACCCGCTGGAAGTTGCCCTGATCACGGCGCACGCCGCCCACATGGGCGCGCCCGAAGAGATCCAGGCGGCCTTCGACATGCCGCGCGCCAACGCCGCCCGCCTCTGGCCTCTGCCCGATTACGGGCTGGCGGTCGGCGCTCCGGCGGATCTCGTCGTGCTGGACGCGCCGACGCCGGTTGCCGCCCTGCGCTGCCAGCCCGCCCGCCGCTACGTCATCCGGCGGGGCCGGCTGGTTGCCGAGACGAGAAGCGAAACAACGTGGCACGAGCCGTGGTAACGACGGTAGAAAGGACAGTGCATGATGGCTAGAGAAAGAAAACTATTACCGTCAGGTCTTCCGCGGATTGAATCGCTGGAGATGCGCGGTATTGTCAAGCGCTTTCCGGGCGTGCTGGCGAACGACCACGTGAACTTCGACGTCAGGGCCGGCGAGATCCACGCCCTGCTCGGCGAGAACGGCGCCGGCAAGAGCACCCTGATGAAGATCCTCTACGGGCTCTACCAACCCGACGCGGGGGAGATCTATCTCGACGGCGAGCGTATCGAGATCCATTCGCCGACAGACTCCATCAACCACGGCATTGGTATGATTCACCAGCATTTCATGCTCGTGGACAATATGACGGTCGCCGAGAACGTGGCCCTGGGACTGCGCTCCTCCCGCGAGCCGGCTCTCGATCTGGACGTGGTATCGGCGCGTATCGAAGAGCTTTCCGAGCGCTATCGCCTCAAGGTCGATCCACGGGCGATCATTTCCCGTCTGGCAGTCGGCCAGCGCCAGAGTGTGGAGATCATCAAGGCGCTCTATCGTGGCGCGGCGCTGCTGGTCCTCGACGAGCCTACGGCGGTCCTGACCCCGCAGGAAGTGGACGATATCTTCGTCATCTTCCGGCAGATGGCTACCGACGGGCACGCGCTCATCTTCATTTCCCACAAACTGCATGAGATCCTGGCCCTGACCGACCGTGTGACTGTCCTGCGCGACGGGCGCGCCATTGGCACCCGCCAGACGCGGGAGGTGAGCAAGCGCGATCTGGCGAACATGATGGTCGGCCGTGAGGTATCGCTCGAACGGCAACGCGTGCCGCGCCCGGCCGGCCCGGTGCGGCTGCGCGTGGAGAATGTCACCGCCGTCAACGAAGACGGCAAGCCGGTGTTGCGGAACATTAACCTGGAGCTGTGCAGCGGCGAGATCCTGGGCGTGGCCGGCGTCTCGGGCAACGGCCAGCGGCCGCTGGCGCGCGCCATCGCCGGACTGAGCCCGATTGTCGAGGGTCACATCTATCTGGACGGCAAAGACGTGACCGGCAGCTCGCCGGCCGAAATGTTTAACGCCGGCCTGGGCTATATTCCCGAAGAGCGCATGCACGACGGCGTGATCAAAGATTTTTCTGTGGCCGAAAACGCCATGCTCCAGGACCATAACCGCGCCCCGTTTAGCAACGGCTTTTTTCTCAACTTCAAAGCGGTGGCCGACCATGCTGACGAGTTGATCCGCAACTACAGGGTAAAGACGCCCAGCCGGGATACGCCCGTCAAGAGCCTGTCCGGCGGCAACATCCAGAAGCTGATCCTGGCCCGCGAGCTGGCGCGCCAGCCGCACCTTCTCATCGCCGCCCAGCCGACGCGCGGCGTGGACATTGGCGCTACCGAGTACATTCATAACCAGCTCCTCGGCCAGCGGGATGCCGGTCTGGCGACCCTGCTCATCTCCGAAGATCTGGACGAAATCAAGGCGCTGTCGGACCGGATTGTCGTGCTCTTCGGCGGTGAAATCATGGGCATCGTGCGTAATGAAGACGTGACCATCGAGGAGCTGGGGCTGATGATGGCCGGGGAGCGGCACGCCAGCGCCGATGTGGCGCCGGAAGCGGCACCCTCGTAAGGATGCATGGCTGCACCAGACGAGCGTTATCTCGACGCGCTCCACGACTTTCATCGGGCCCGGCAGCGCGGCTCGCTTGAACAGATCGTCGCGCAGCT